>JAYWCS010000134.1:0-2238 GCA_043780315.1 Bacteroidota bacterium
GTCCTTGATGAGCAGGGTGACCGTATAATTCTGACCCGTAAAATAAGTGGCTGAAACAGGATTATTCTTAACGCTGGTGGTTATTCCATTTCCGTTTCCGAAGGTCCATGTATAGGTGGCACCCGGCGTTGTGCCCCTAGAGGTATTTACAAATGTGACTGCGAGCGGGGAACATCCCTGGGTTACGCTCGGTGTAAAATCGGCAACCAGCTGGGCCTGAACAGAAGAAGCCGCCAGCAACAAGATGATTGCTAACAGCATATTGGGTTTTCTGCTGGATAAACGGTTTAAGGCCATGAAGCCCGGTTTTTTAGATATTGGATGTCTACGAGAATTTCTACAGGTATAAAACGGATAATTGGTTTAAATATTTTAATTTTCATCAATAGTAAATAAACGGCCAAAGGGAAGAAAAACGAAACGATCCGAAGGCGTAACCGGTTGAATGCAAATATTTTGAAGGAGCTGATCCGGTTGTATTCCCAATGCGGGAAACATTTAAGTTATCCACATTAACGGTAACCTGATTTCAGCGTAAACACGCAGCGACAGCTAGTGTAAAGCTATACCCTTATGCGACGTAGAAAATAGTTTGAAAGAGGAATAATTCTCACAGTGCCTTCCGCTGCTGAATCAATAAATCTATCCGTCGGATGATTGAATCATGGGTATGAATGCAGCAGGGTGGAACACCAACATCGCCTGCGATGCGGCAAACCGGGCCGCGGACGCTGATGACTTCATGATAACAACCGGCATAAATACACGGTTGCTGTAAAATATATCCGTTGAATAATTTTTTAAAATGCCGGAACTCCGGATCAATTGCACCAAAAAAAATGATGGCAGGTGTTGAAAGACTTGCCGCCAGATGACTCGGCCCCGAATCAATGCCGATAAATAAAATGCTCTTTTTAATTAAGGAAATCATTTGGCGGGTGTCGACCTGCCGGTATGTTGTACCCCGAATGTTCAGTGCTGCTTTTCCGATTTGAATGACCTCAATATTTTTGTTTTTTAAAAATTCCGCGATCACTGTCCAGTCAATTCCGAAAACCTGTCGATAATTTTTTTCGCTCCATGTATCGAGATGCAAAACGGCAAAGGGCTTCTGCAAATCTTTGTGATCCGTTAACTCATCTTCATTCAGATAGAGTTTAGGATATTCCTCCGTGAAAGGAAGTGCAGCTTTCTGCTGATAGGCATGCAAAAAATGCATCTTCGGATGATTCTCATAGGCCATATCCAGCCGGATGAAAAAACGGGGATGTTGCAATTTTTGATCGATTCGATAGAGCCATTTTTCAAACCAGTTCAGGCGATTTTTAAAAACCACCTGCGAAAGCGGATAATTCTGAAAGAGAACATTATATTCAGATAAAACGACTACACGCCTGTATTTCCCGGCGAGCTGGCGAATGAGGGGCTCGACCCATAATACATCGCCCAGCCCCCGTTGCCTTTCCAGGTAAATTATTGGTTTTTTCATTCCGTGCGATGAAGTTACAGCCTGCGGCTTACCGAGTCGGAAAGAACGCTTTTAAATTCAATAGAGAACCTGCTTTAACAAAAAAATATTACTTTCGGCAAACATGGAAAAAAAACAACCAACCCCGCTGGATTCAGGCAAAAATAATTATCAGGCAATTGTTATCATCGGCGTTTTATTTTTCATTTTCGGTTTTGTTACCTGGATGAATGCCGTGCTGATCCCCTATTTCAAATTAGCCTGCGACCTGACCACCCGGCAGGCCATGTTGGTGGCTTTTGCCTTTTATATTTCGTATTTCGTGATGGCCATTCCGGCTGCCTCGATTCTTAAAAAAACCGGTCTCAAAAATGGCATGGCCGTCGGTCTGCTCGTGATGGCAGCAGGGGCCCTATTATTTGTGCCGGCTGCTATGAACCGCGCCTATGGTCTTTTTTTGTTGGGATTGTTTGTACAGGCAACGGGATTGACTATTCTGCAAACAGCCTCCAACCCCTATATTACGATTTTAGGTCCGATCGAAAGTGCCGCCAGGCGAATCAGCATTATGGGCATTTGCAATAAGGTGGCCGGCGCGATTGCTCCCCTGATTCTCATCAATGCGATTACAAAAAATCCAGATGAGATTGATCAGCTGCACAAACTACTTCCTACTTTATCCCTCCCGGAACAAACGACCATTTTAAATGAACTGGCCTCGCGTTTAATTATACCCTATATTTTGATGGCGGTTGTATTAATCGGATTGG
>JAYWCS010000135.1:0-4554 GCA_043780315.1 Bacteroidota bacterium
CGATGTTTCTTTTTTTCACCTCCCCCTTTACTTGCCAACGTCAAGGTTGAAACCGCAAAAAGCAGCAGCACCACCGCGCCGAGGCGGTTAAAAGTTGGGAGAGAGATTTTATGATTTACACGCATCATAAGTAAAGGTACAACTTAATTTTCTCAATTTTTTAACCTTCTATATAGTTTTTGAAGGATTTTTTAACATATTACGACCGGTTTATGTGGAAAACCAACCGTGTATTAATCTCTTACGAAGGCATAGCGTCTAGCGTTGCCTCCCTACAATTAATTTGTCATGAATGGATTATGATTTAATTTAGTACAACCTCCATAAATGAAAGAAAATCCATACCAGCCCGAGCAGGAAGAGATCAGGGAACTGTTGAAGCAGTATGGCGCCCTCCGAAATGGACGTAAGCATAGTTTTCTCGACGAGGATTGTTTCGAAAAAATCATTGATTATTACGACGGAAAAGAAGAATACGTCCATGCACTCGAGGCGGCGGAAATCGGTATTGAACAGTACCCGTTTTCCTCTCTGTTGCTGATTCGTAAGGCCGATCTGCTGATAGCCACCCGCAAATATGCCGATGCCCTGATGGTGTTGGAGCGGGTCGAGTTATTGGATTCCAACGATATCAATCTGTATATTTTAAAAACCGATGCCTATCTGGCACTTGACCAGCAGGAAAAAGCTGTTGTTTTACTGCAGGAGGCCCTGACCCATTTCGAGGGTCGGGAACGAATTGAATTATTATTTGAGCTGGCCGACGTATATGACGATTACGAAGAGTTTGATAAAATATTTGATTGTCTGCGTTGGATTCTGGAGCAGGATTGCAGCAATGAAGAAGCCTTATATAAGATTTGCTTCTGGACTGATTTTACGGGTCGCAATGAAGAAAGTATCCGGCTGCATCAGAATATCATAGAAGAAAATCCTTTTTCCGAACTGGCATGGTTCAATCTGGCAGCGGCTTATCAGGGATTGAAGTTATATGAGAAGGCCGTGGATGCGTATAAGTATGCCGTAGCCATTGATGAGAAATTTGATTACGCTTACCGGAACATGGGCGATGCTTTTATCCGGCTTCGTAAATACCGGGATGCGATTGAAAGTTTGGAGCGGGTGCTGGAACTCTCTAAACCCGAAGATGTTATTTACGAGGCAATTGGTCATTGTTATGACAAACAAAAGCAGTTTGCCCAGGCACGTTTTTATTACCGCAAAGCGTCTCATCTGAATCTGGACGACAGCAAGCTGATCTATAAAATTGCATGTACTTACCTTAATGAGGGCCAGTGGAATAATGCCGTCAAACAATTGGAATCGGCGATCCGGCTGCAGGGTAAACATTCCGAATACCATCTCGCGTTGGGCGAATGCCGGGTGCAGTTGATGGAATTTAAAGAGGCCATCCAGTCGTTCGGAACGGTTGTGCGGTTGCGCCAAAAAAACATTTCGGGCTGGGAAGCATTGGTTCGTTGCCTTTATCTGGCTGAAATGTATAAAGAAGCCCTCGAGCAGGTTCAGCAGGCGATCCGGGTTATTGGGGAAAAACCGCTTCTTATTTTTTATATGAGTGCGATTTATTTTGCCTTGGGCAAATCCAAAGAAGGGCTGATCCATCTGGATAAAGCGCTGGCGCATTCACCGAAATTGTTAAAGAAAATGATTGCACTCAATCCATCTTTACTACAGTCACAATCTATCGTAGATGTCATCGCCCGTTATCGTAAGCGGTAAAGGTTTCTTATTTTTACGCCGCTAGTATTTTAAATTGAAATTTATTGTTGATGAATTTTTCACTTAGTCAGCTGCCCGAAAGAGTTAAGAAGCCCCGGACGCATGGTATCACCATGGTCATGGATAAGGGTTTAAGTATAGAAGAAACAAGGAATTTTTTAAGTATTGCCGAACCTTATGTCGATGTGGTGAAGCTGGGGTTCGGGACCGCCTTTGTTACTCCGGGGTTAGACAAAAAACTGGAGGTATACCGGAATGCCAACGTGCCGATTTACTTTGGCGGAACTCTTTTCGAAGCATTTCTCATCCGCGGTCAACTCGAAGATTATATCCGGATCTGCAAAGATTATGGCGTGAGTTATATGGAAGTCAGTGATGGTTCTATCAATATTGATCATAAAGAAAAATGCCGGCTGATCGAACGAATGACCCAATATGTTACGGTGTTGAGTGAAGTGGGCAGCAAAGACGCGGCGCATATCATTCCTCCCTACAAGTGGATTGAGCTGATGCGTGCCGAGTTAAATGCCGGCGCTACCTATGTCATTGCCGAAGCACGCGAAGCGGGAAATGTGGGCATCTACCGGGGAACCGGAGAAGTTCGAGAAGGTCTGGTACAGGAAATTCTGACACAGATTCCGGCAGAAAAGATATTATGGGAAGCACCGCAGAAATCACAACAATTATATTTTATCGAACTGGTGGGCGCCAATGTCAATCTGGGGAATATTGCGCCCAATGAAATGATCGCGCTGGAAGCCATGCGCCTTGGGCTTCGCGGTGATACCTTCGAATTATTTCTGGATAAAAAAGAAAAGAAATGAGAAAGTTCGGCCTGATCGGTTTTTCGCTGGGCCATTCTTTTTCGGGAAAGTATTTTAAAGAAAAATTCCTGCGCGAATCCATTCCGGATTGTATTTATTCGAATTACGAACTGCCGGCCATAACAGATCTGAACGCTGTATTGCAGGATGCTGAATTGCAGGGGTTGAATGTTACCATACCCTATAAAGAAGCCGTACTTCCCTTTCTCCATGAGTTGCAGCAGGTCGTGGCAGAAACGGGTGCGTGTAACTGTATTCATATAAAAAACGGAATACGAACCGGCTTCAATACGGATGTGATTGGATTTGAAGAATCACTTTCTGAGAAATTGTTACCCAATCACCAACGCGCGCTCATCCTGGGTACCGGTGGTTCTTCCAAGGCCGTGGCCTGGGTATTGAAGAAAAAAAATATCCCTTTTTTATTTGTCTCCAGGCAAAAAAACAGCGTGGGGAAAATGATCGGATACCCCGAATTAAACCGGGAAATAATCGCATCCCATACACTGATTGTCAATACGACTCCTCTGGGCATGGCCCCCAATCTCAAAGCCTGCGCACCGATCCCGTATGAATATATCGGGGAGACACATTATCTGTTCGACTTGGTTTATAATCCTGAAAAAACCTTATTTCTTGAAAAAGGGGAGGCGATGGGCGCCACGATAAAAAACGGGGCGGATATGCTGGCCATCCAGGCGGAAGCCAGCTGGAGAATTTGGAGCGAAGTCTAGTGGAATGAAATCTGCATCGGATCGAGCAAAACCCATCGTGTTTAGCCCAACGATAACTTTATTCTTGCAGCTTCGGGCAACGGCACCACTTTCTTTAACTTGTAATCAAAACAAACCATCGCTGTTTTGGCGATCGCTACAAGCACTTTTTTTCCATCTGCTTTTTTTTCTATTTGATAGATCAGATCAAAACCGACGCGATTGAATTCAACCGGTTGGGTCGCAATTTGTAATTCGTCGCCATAATGAATTTCATTTTTATAAATGATACCGGAATCTGCCATGATCAGACCGACAGATTCCATTTCCAGTTCCGAATATCCGATCGACTGAAGGAAGCGCATCCGGGCCTCATGCATAAATGAAAGGATTTTATCATTTCCTACATGGCCGCCATAATTCAGGTCGGTAATGCGCACGGCGATTATTGTAGCAAAAGCAAATTTTTCCGGAAGATCAATTTTAATTCTGGGCATACCGGGTCGATTCTGTTTTGGTTTTTAAAAAAGCAATCAGTGCGTCGGCTGCTTTGCGACGGTGACTGTATGAATTTTTTTCATCTGCATTCATTTCAGCAAAACTTTTTTCCGATCCCTCCGGCTGAAAAACCGGATCATAGCCGAAACCGTCAACCCCTGTGGGTTTGAGCAGAATGCGTCCTTCACAACGGCCCTCAAAAAAGTGTAATTGGTTTTCGAAAATCAAACAGATCACGGTAATAAAACGTGCCGTCCGAAAGCTTGTATCGCCAAGTGCAGCCAGTAATTTCGTTGTGTTTTTTTCGGATGAAACCGGCTCGCCTGCATACCGTGCGCTATGCACGCCGGGTTCACCCTGCAGATAATCTACCGCCAGACCGGTGTCTTCACTAAAACAATTTTCTCCGGCGGTCAACCGGTGAATGGTGCTTGCTTTTTCCTCTGCATTTTCTTTTAATGTTTGAAAAGGCTCCGGAATTTCTTTTTGGATTCCGGCATCGGCGAGGGAGATGATTTCAATCCGCGTTCCGATGGCCCGGCGTAACTCGGAGAGCTTATGTGCATTGTTGCTCGCGAAAATCAATTTCACAGGGTAAATAATTTTTTAAGGCAGGCCCATAAACGTTTTTTTAATTCAACACCTTCTTTTGAATCACCCTGGAGTACATCCCGCGAATGAACCGGAACCACCGAAATTCCATTCAGATCAGACACGCTGAAATCGGGCAACTCGCTGCTCAATCCGAGTTTTGCAGGTCGAACACCCCAGCAGAAAAT
>JAYWCS010000136.1:0-2107 GCA_043780315.1 Bacteroidota bacterium
CGATATCACCGGACTCACCCATTTCTCGCCCGGACAGCCACTCACGCTGGTTTTACAACACCTCAATGGCGAACCGGAAGAAATATTAGTAAACCACACCTACAACGAATCACAGATCGAGTGGTTTAAAGCAGGAGGTGCATTAAACGTGATCCGCGCTGAATTTGCGAAATAAGCATGCCCGTCGCCAATGCTTTGCTCCAGCGATTGAGGCAGGGTCCCGGTTGGAAATCACTCGTCATTTTAAGTTTGATCCTGCTCGGGAGCCGGTTGCTGTTTACCGCAGTGATGGGCCTCATGCCACAGGATGCGTACTATGATTTCTATGCCCAGCACCTGGATTTGTCTTACTACGATCATCCCCCGATGATTGCCTATTTATTGCGTCTGTTTACCTCCGTCTTTGGAAAGAAAGTGTACGCACTCAAGTTAGCGGATACCACCGTTACCCTGCTGATGGTGATCGCATTTTACCAGCTGGCAAAAAAATTCGTTAGTGAAAACAAAGCCTGGAATGCAACGGCCCTTTTGTTTTCCACTTTGATGATCAGTATTCTTTCCCTGATTTCCACGCCAGACGTCCCGCTGATGTTATGCTGGACGCTGACTTTAAATTTTCTGCACAGCGCAATATGGAAAAAGAAAAATGCCTGCTGGCTATGGGCAGGCATTTTCACAGGATTAAGTTTTGATTCAAAGTACACGGCGGTTTTTTTAATCATTGGATTATTGGGGTTTTTAATAATTGCAAAACCATATCGTAAGCTAATTTTCTCGCGTTGGATTTTTTTATACCTGCTTTGTTTTGCCATTACCATTCTGCCGGTGGTGATCTGGAATCTAAGAAACGGTTTTGCATCGTTTAAATTTCAATCGGAGGGACGCGTACAGGAAGGCTTTCAAATCGACCCTAACGGATTTTTCGGCGTGATTGGCCACCAGTCGGCCATCCTCCTGCCCTTCCTGTTTTTTTCGTTCATCTATTTTATCTATCGGCTCCTGCGGAAATATAAAATTTTTTTTGCGCGGTTACCTGCGGATCAGTTATTTCTATTATGCTTTTTTATTCCGCTCTTTCTCGGATTTTTTACACTTTCATTTGTTTACTGGGTGAAGCTAAACTGGATGATGCCGGCCTATATCAGTGGTATATGTTGGATTTGCCGGTACTGGAATAGAAAATGGATTCGTTACCAGTTAATTTTTTCTGTGGTCGTGCATGTATTACTGGCCGTGGAAATTATTTTCTATGTAGTTCCGATTCGTTCTGACGATACCTGGTTTGGATGGAAAGAATTTGCCGGCAAAGTAGAGATTATGCGAACAGCTTATCCAAACGCATTTATTTTTTCGTCGGACGATTATAAAACATCTGCAGTATTGAATTTCTTTCTGAAAGAAATGGTATATTCCAAAAACGTGGTGGGTGAACGCGCGCTGCAATTTGATTTTATCGGAACCGAATTAAAATCACTGAATGGAAAAGATGCCATCTTTATAGACTCCAATCCAAGGTTCTCCAATCTGGAAAATGAAAATAGAGCCATTCCCGTTTTTTATCATGCTTATTTCGACCAGATCACACCACTGGAACCCATCCTGATAGAAAAAAATGGCCACGTCGAAAGAAAATTCTCCGTTTTCCTTTGCAGGAACTATCATACAAAAAAATGATAGACCCCGGGTTTAAACTTTTTTCATACAATATAATATCTAAGTGTTTTTATGTAGTTGAAAATACTATTTGATATCGGGCCACCGTTGAAAATGACCTTGTCCGTGGTCAGCCATCAAAAATGGAAATCGTTTCCAATCGCGGGACAATCCGCGTGTTAACCTGTTGTGTGAATCCTTGATCTTCACCCCCTTGTTTATTGGCATTGGTTTGGAAAGCGGGTTGTGAAGACAATTTTATGAAAACAATTTTTACCCTTATCGCTTTCTTATTTTTCGCCACACAGACGCAGGCCGTCACTTATAATGTGACCAGCAATACCAACTGGAACGGCACCTTTCCCGCGTATTGCGGTACCTGCACCTTTAACATTTCATCTGGCGTGACGCTCACCCTCAACACCAACGCAACCTGTTATAGTTGTACGATCAA
>JAYWCS010000137.1:0-5325 GCA_043780315.1 Bacteroidota bacterium
ATAATTTAATCCGATCCCTAAAAAACTAAAAAATATCAACTAACTTAAACATGCGAAACACTCCTTAAGTACTCGGTCCACTTACTTTGACGACATACAGTTCCCGACTCTGGAGAAATAAATATTTACCGGACTACTTATACCTTTCCCGGATTCTTTTCATGTCATTACTGACCTTTAAATCCAGAATCTTCGCATAATGCTGTGTCGTCTTTATATTCCGGTGACCGAGCATTTTGGACACGGTTTCTATGGGAACTCCATTGCTTAAAGTAACTGTCGTGGCAAAAGTGTGGCGGGCAATATGGTAAGTAAGGCTTTTAGAGATTCCACAGATGTCCGCAATTTCTTTCAAATAGGCGTTCATTTTCTGGTTGCTAAGTACAGGGAGCATTCGGTCTTCCAATATACATTGTGGATGGTTTTTGTATTTTTCCATGAGATTCACCGCTGCAGGAAGCAGCGGGATCCGTGATGAAGTGTCCGTTTTTTGTCTTTTAATGGATAGCCATTTTTCGTTATCGATTCCTACTATTACTTCTGATTTCTTCAGTTTTTTAACGTCTGCGTATGCTAAACCGGAAAGACAACTGAAAAGAAAAATGTCTCTCACGATTGCCAGCCGCTCAATTGAGAAGGGTTTATTTGCCAGGGTCTGTAATTCAGTTTCAGTTAAAGCCGTACGTTCCACCTCTCTTTTCGCCATCTTAAATCCAAAAAATGGATCTTTTTCGAGCCAGCCATTTCTTAGACACCGGTTTACAATCTTTCTGAAATTGCTTAAGTACTTCATTGCCGAATTGTGATCGCATTTGCGGACACTTTTAAGCCAGAACTCATACTCAGATAAAAATTCAAAATTCAATTGGTTAATATCCAGATCATTCGTTTTATACCGGGTTTCAATAAAAGATTTAGTATGGCGGTATGAGGTCTCGTATCGTTGAAGCGTACCGGCTGCATATTCTTTTCCAACCAAAACTTTCATCTGATCATTATGGTGCTGGAAGATTTCCATAAGCATTCGCTTCTTTCGATTGACTGATTTGCCAAGCATCACATCTTTGATATGGGCTGGAGTGATCTCCTTATCCAGTTCTATAAGTTTTCTTTTGGCTTCAAAAACCTTTTGTTGAAGGGTATCCAGATAGGCGTTGAATTCAAGGGCCCCCTCCTCCTTAACATGCATCCTGCCAGTAATTTTATTCCACTTTTTTGAGTCGCATTTTCTCTTGGTGCTAATTTCGCAAGCTTCGCCGTCGACTGTTATGCGCATAT
Organism: Bacteroidota bacterium; assembly: GCA_043780315.1. Lineage (GTDB taxonomy): Bacteria > Bacteroidota > Bacteroidia > Chitinophagales > Chitinophagaceae > Puia. Next base: position 1,279 of record JAYWCS010000137.1, read on the forward strand.
AAATCACAGACTTATTACCCCGATCATGCTTGTTCTTTTTGATAAAAAAACTCAAACCAAAACTCTTTTCCATTTTTTACTCTTTTTAAGATGATAAAATTAGCCCGGTTTTCAGGCAGGCGTTTTTGCTCAATCCTTATAAGTTGTTAATAGAAAGCGACTTGCGTTAAATTCCGGAGAGTTTTGTAAAAACGAGACAGGTACACGAAACTCGCATGAAAATTAACTGTATTGCAGAGTAATTTGAGGTAATCTTAAAATTAAGAAAGCCCGCAAACACTGTATTTGCGGGCTTTCTTGATTTCTTTAAATCTAAAATAATCGATTCCAGCGGAGAGAGAGGGATTCGAACCCCCGGAAGTTTGACCTTCAACGGTTTTCAAGACCGCCGCAATAGACCACTCTGCCATCTCTCCGGTCGCAAAATTAGGGTTTGGGAACTCACAGCAAAATATAATTCGCTATTTCCTTCATTATTGTCAAAATCAAGGAGTTAGGGAGGCTTTGCCAATTTTTTTCAGACTATAAGGAAGCCACGGCTTCTTCGCCGTATAGCTGATCGCGGAAAGACCGGGAAGGGGATGGAATAAAGGCACCAAGCCCCAGCTCTGGCCATTTTTTATCCACGGCTTCGATGGTCTTTTCATCGGCGACAATGATATTGGGCCAGTCGCGGTGAAAGTCGTCCAACAACTCAGTTTTTGTAGTTCCGTCAAGTCCCATGCAGGCGTATATTTTGCTGCCGTTCCGCGCTTCATATAATATCGAATCTCTCTTTGGATCGAGGTTATTACAAAAACGCCAGAGAGCAATCGGCAGGTTGGAGGGATCGATACTTTCATCCACATACAGTATGAGTTTCACGCCCGAGTCCACAATTATTTTCTCCGCAAATGCCGGATGCAATTCGCGGATCTGTCCTTTTTTAGTTTTCGATACGGACACAATCAATACCGGAAGTTCTCTTTCTAACAATTGCCGGTTCACCGCTTTGATTTCCGGGAAGGCTTCGAGCCAGTCGTTACTCGGCAGATGCATCGGAAGATCCATCGCATAGCGGTCGTCAGTTTCTTCAGGCATCTTTTTTGTTCCGTCGATACACATTTTTCCACCGAAACCCAACTTGCTGCAACTATGATCCAGCACGTCCATCGGACCCTGGGCAAACGATATATCGTTTGCCGGATTCAGATTTTTGAATACATATTTTGCCAGCGATAAATAATCCGTAATCGCAACGCCTTCATCCACTAAGATAAGAATCTTATTAAACATCATCTGACCAGCACCCCACATGGCACTCATCACTTTCTGTGCATGCCCTGCATACGTTTTATGGATCTGTGCAATCACGAGATTATGAAACACGCCTTCTACCGGCATCTCCATATCCACGATCTCGGGGATCATCATCATCTTCATCGGTGCAAGAAATATTCTTTCCGTCGCTTTTCCCAACCACGCATCTTCCTGTGGCGGAATGCCCACAATCGTTGCCGGATAAATGGCATTTTTTTTATGCGTAATGCCGGTGACATGAAACGACGGATACCAATCGGGCAACGAATAATATCCGGTATGATCACCAAACGGTCCTTCCCAAACCAGTTCTTCCTGTGGATCCACATATCCTTCTATCACGATATCTGCATCTGCCGGAACCTCTATATCCGGTTGTGAAATGCAGCGGACGAGCTCTACTTTTTTCTTCCGTAAAAAACCGGCAAGCATATATTCATCTACATTGTCCGGCAAGGGTGCCGTCGCTGCATACGCATATACCGGATCTCCCCCAAGTGCAACGGCCACGGGCATGCGCTGATTCAGTTTTTTATAGGCTTCGAAATGCCGGGCACTCACTTTATGCTTATGCCAGTGCATGCCGGTGAGACGTTCGCCCATCACCTGCATACGGTACATTCCCACATTGCGGATGCCGGTTTCAGGATCTTTTGTATGAATAACGGGCAGCGTTACAAAGGGACCGCCGTCTTTGGGCCAGCAGGTAATAATCGGCAATTTGCCCAGGTCGGGCGCTTCCATGATCACTTCCTGACAAGCACCTTTTCCGCGAACGACCTTGGGCATCCAGGCTGCAAACTGCGTGAGCTTAGGGAGTACTTTAAGTTTATCGAGAATGGATTCTTTGGGTCCCACCAGCATTTTAAATAACGATTCAATTTCTTTGCTGATATCGTCGAGATTGGTGACGCCCAGGGCCAGACACATCCTTTTCTGACTGCCGTAACCATTCATCAATACCGGAAAATCGTATCCGGTATTTTCAAATAATAATGCGCGGTTTCTATTGGGTGTCTTACTGATTCGATCCGTGATTTCAGCGATTTCGAGGTGTGGATCTACAAAACTTTTAATCCGTATCAACTCTCCCGCTTCCTCTAAAACCTTCACGAATTCTCCTAATTGATTGTATGCCATCTGTACGTTCTATTCGATTCAGATGCAAAATTAGTCAAGAAATCTCATTGTACACCAGTCGGACAATCGGTTCTTCCTCTCCCGTAATAGGGGTCGCGTTTATACATTAACGCGATGCTGATCCGGATGCCGTTATAATAATACATGTCCTTATATTTTTTATTGCCCCGGATCGTTCCTTCTGTGGGATAGGTTGGACTACCGCCTTTTATTTGTCCGGCCCGATAAGCCATTTCAACGGCTTCGCCTCCCTTCTGCGCCTGCAGAATGGATTTATCCACATAAAAAGTACTCACATCATCGAGATAATCGGTAAATGTTTTGCGAATGCCCACTTCGTAGGCCAGGATAATATTTTCGCTGACGCGGAATTTAATGCCGCCGCCAAGGGGAATGGCAAACTGTGTGAGGCTATAGGGTTTCTGTCCGGGGTATTGCGGTAAGCCCTCCCCTTCTGTACTGAGTGGTTTCAGATAGGTTTTTCGCTGAAGCGTATCATAAGCATACGGATCGAAATGAAAAACAGCAATTCCTCCGAAAATAAAAGGTGAAAAAGCGGACCTGTTGATATCTAAAAAAGTGTATTCACCCAACAGGTTCCATTCCAGAATGCTGGTTTGAAAACTGAGGTTGCGGAACTGAAGACTGGGTCGGTTGAACTGGTCGGAGGCACCCACTTTCATCACACTGATATTACTCAGCACAGAAAAATTATGGGTAATATCATACTGAATACCGGCACCGAAGGCGAATTCGGACTGGTCGAACGTATACGTCTTATCCTGCAGATCTCCGGAATAATTCGACACACCTCCTGTTACGTTCAAATGCAGCCTTTGTGCACTGATCAACGCGGGAACCAGCAACAGGGCAATAATTAATGACTTCATGATTAAAAAATTTCGTTGACGGATATAGGTCTTCAACGAATTGGATTCAAACATGATCGTTACAAAGGAGATTGGAATGGGAGGCGGGAATAGTAGGCTAACGTAAGTAAGCGTCTTTTGTTGGACGGGCTGCGTTAAAAATAGGTTGAAAAAAAGTGAAATGCAAGCCATAGACGTCGTTTCCTGAATTAATCGTATTTTTTCATCAAACTAACGAGTTCCTGCTGATGAAATATGGCTTTCCCTTCCTTCTTTTGTGTTTGTTCAGCCTCCCAGTTTTTTCGCAAAAAAAGAATGCTTCCTATCTCGTTCATATTCACCACGCTACAGGCCCTATTGTGATCGATGGCCAGTTGGACGAACCCTCCTGGCAGCAGGCCGAACCCGCCGCTAATTTCTTCATGATACTGCCAATGGATACCTCCCTGGCCCGCGTAAAAACGGAAGTCCGCATGACCTACGATGCCCATTTTTTTTACCTCTCGGCCGTTTGTTATGATGGAAAAGCCGGTCCGTATATGGTGGAATCCCTGCGCCGTGATTTCAATTTCGGCAAGAATGATAATTTTATTTTTTTCCTGGATACCTATGGCGATCAGACCAATGGTTTTACGTTTGGAACCAATGCTGCCGGTGCCCAGTGGGACGGAACGATGTATGAAGGCGGTAAAGTGGATCTGAGCTGGGATAATATATGGTTTTCGAAAGTGAAACAGTA
>JAYWCS010000138.1:0-7251 GCA_043780315.1 Bacteroidota bacterium
CTCAAATGCCCGTACCACTTTCGATATTACTTCTCCATGGGCATATATATCGTCCGAATTCAGAATGCCGATAATTTCACCCTTCGCCCGCCGGATTCCCTTATTCATCGCATCATAAATACCGTCGTCATTTTCAGAAACGAAGGTTGCCGTATGTGTGAACTGCTCCACAATATTGCGCGTATTATCTTTCGAGAGCCCGTCCACCACAAGGTGTTCAATATGCGGATAGTCCTGCGATTCCACCGATCGCATCGTCTCGCCCACTGTAGTGGCGCTATTATAAGTAGCTGTGATGATGGATACGAGCATTTCAGTTAACAGTTGGCAGAAAATTAATTATCGGGTAATCACACAATTCTCCAGTACAAGCATGTCCATACTGGTTCTTAAAAAACAATCCAGCGCATGCTCCGGAGAGTTTACGATGGGTTCGTTTTCATTGAATGAGGTATTTAATAAAATGGGAATACCTGTTTTTTGACGAAAGGCTTCGATCAGTTGATAATAGCGGGGCGCTACGAGGCGGTCGACGGACTGTAACCGACCCGTTCCATCCACATGCGTAACGGCTGGTATCAGGGCCCGCTTTTCGGCGCGGATCGGAAATACTTTTTCCATAAACGGCACTTCGTCATTCACTTCAAAATATTCAGAAACATATTCTTTCAGAATAGAAGGCGCGAACGGACGAAAACTTTCCCTTCTTTTTATTTTTGAATTGAGTAATTCCTTCGCATCTGCCCTGCGGGGATCGGCAATGATGGATCGCGCACCCAGGGCCCGGGGACCGAATTCCGCGCGACCATTGAACCAGCCTACCACCCCTGCGTTGATGAGTTGGTTTGCCACGACTTCATAAATTTCCGACTCCGGATAATGCGTATAACTAATATTGCGTGACTTCAGATATTGCTCAATTTCTTCGTTGCTGAAACGGCTTCCGGTAAAAGCAGAATATACCGGTGCCTGACGGGGTTGTTTCAATTCCTGATTGTATACATACAATGCGGCGCCCATGGAAATACCGGCATCATGGCCTGCCGATGGAATATAAATATTTTCAAAGCCGGTATTGCGCGAGAGTTTTCCATTGGCTACCGAATTCTGGGCCACCCCACCTGCCATACATATATTTTTCAATCCTGTTTTTTTCTGCAAGGCATTTAATATATGGAAGATGAGTAGTTCTGTAATCCGCTGAACCGACGCACCCAGATCCTTATGATATTGGGTAAGCTGTTCATCTTTTTTTCTGACGGCTCCGAATTGCTCCACCATATAGTCTGAATAAAGCGGTGCCACGACCGGTATATGGTCATCGCCATAACCCACGATCCCGCTTTTTGCCGAACGAAAATATTTTTGATTTAAATGAAACGACCCGTTGCTGTCGAATACCAACACGTCTTTTAATCTTTCAACATATCGCGGCTCGCCGTAGGGCGCGAGGCCCATCACTTTATACTCATCCCCATAATGCGGAAATCCAATCAGCTGTGTGAAGGCCGTATAAAATAGTCCAACACTGTGCGGAAAATCGACCGAGTCCAGCACCTGCATCTGATTTCCATGTCCGGTGGCCGTCATCGTGGTGGAGAAATCACCCGATCCATCAATAGAAAGAATGGCCGCGTCTTCAAAGGGCGACGCAAAAAAAGCCGACGCGAGATGACTGCGATGATGTTCTACCTGATGAATTTTCGCTTTTATTTTCTTTTCATCGATGGTTGCATCCAGTGTTTTGAATTCAGCCTCCAGTGAAGACACCTTTTTTGCATTCAGGAAACGATCCTTCACGGCACTAAAACCTCCTCCCGGATTTTGCAAAAGAAACAGTAGTTTCCGGCCGAGCTTCGCATACGGATCGCGACCGATCGCAATATGATCCACTTCGTTGAGCGTGATCCCCGCTTCCCGCAAACAAAATTCAACCGCCAGGGAAGGAAATCCAGCCCAGTGTTTCACCCGGCGGAAACGTTCCTCCTCGGTCGCCGCAATCAGGACGCCGTTGTTAAATATCGCCGCGGAAGAATCCGCATGGTATGCATTAATCCCCAGAATAAACATCAACTAAATAATTTTATGTACGACTGACTTAAATTAAACTGATCTACATGCCTGCTCGCAAACTCCCGGCTGGCGCGGCTCCAGCTATCGAACGATTGCTGATTCCAGTTGCCGGCTTCGATTAACGCGTTTACCCACGGTCTTTCGTTTTCCAATGGCAGATCCCATCCGGTGAGTTGCTTTTTCAGTTGATGCCAGGGCGTTTTATCACTGATCAGACTGGGCCTGCCGGCAGACCAGGCCTCAAAAATAGCATGACCGAAATTTTCGCCCAATGTGGGCAACACGAATAGATGATTGGCTTCCATCGCCGGAATTACTTCGGCATGTGGTAAAGACCCGCCATACGTGATTTTAATATGATCCGGCAAAGTCGGTATCATCGCCTGCGCTAACTGCCAGTATTTTTCATCTTCTATATCTCCAAAAATGGAAAACAGCAGTTGGATGTCCGGCGGAACTTTTTTTAAGACTTCCATAAAAAACACCAGATTCTTGATGGGCAGTATGCGGGAGATATATACACAACGCAATTGGCCTACATTCTTTTGAATGGGTTTCAGTTCCGGAGGTAAAGCAGCAGAAAAATTCGAAATCAATGCCGTCTTTTGCGCGCGGGGAAAATAATGCTGAATATCTTTCATTTCCTGATCATCCGTTGCGTGGAAGCGAATGAATTGCGGCATGCGCATCAGATTCATCCACGCGATGAATGTTTTTTTCTTGACCGACTTATACTGAATCGCAGACTCCCGCAGCATGCCCCTCGGCGAAAGGATGATCTGTGCCTGTATTTTTTTTCTTTTGTATAATAGCACCGGTAAAATACTAAAGCGGTAAGAATATAAACTGTTGAGATAAATGAAATCGGGCGCGACGGACTGAATCAGACTCAATAAAACATTTATTTTTAAAGAACCCGGCGATGCATAAAATATTTTTATGCCCGGCGCCCGGTCGATCCACTGATTCTCCGGTATGCCGGCATAGGGTTTTTCTTCACCCAGATCATGACTGGAAGTGAGCACCGATATATCGTAGAGCTGGTGCATGCCGGCGACAAAATTGCGCGTTGACTGAATAGGTCCGCCTGCTTTATAGCCCGGTTCGTACCAATCTGTTAAGAGCAGGAGTTTTTTTTTCACGATTTAATTCAACGCGTTTTTTTCCATCCAATAATTTAAAACCACGAAGAGCCAGATCTGCTGCCAGCTGATGTTTGGATCTCCATTCAAAAACTGTTGCCAGATTATTTTTAAGTTTTTCTCCTGAATAAAATCTCTTTTTGCCATTTGGTTGATCTGCCCTTCACAAAAGTCTTTCAGTTCTTTTTTCATCCAGGCGGACCAGGGAAAAGTGAATCCCTGTTTTTTCCTGAATACAATTTCATCGGGCAACATCGGTTTTAAGGATTCCACCAGTAGACTTTTTGGATACACGGGCACTTTAAAATGATCCGGCACCGACAGCACGAATTCCACGAGATCCTGATCAAAAAACGGTTCCCGGATTTCCAGTGAATGCGCCATACTCATCTGATCCGTGTCTTTCAGCAATGTCTGTTGGGTATATCCCAAATACTCTGCCGCAGTTACCTGGCTGTAATAGGGAAGTTTCGCCAGGTCCGCTTTTCGTTTCGATAGCTGCTTAGAAAATATATTGGGGTCATCGCCCCGCAGCGTCGTCCAGGCGGCCAACGACGAAGGAGAAATCACCTGTCGAAAGATCGGATAACTATTTTCAATTCCGGGCGATGGAAGGGCCAGCAGTTGACGCATCCGGTCTTTTTTCGCTCCACTGCCCAAAAAACGCCCCATCTGTTTTCTGACGATCATTGGCATTTTCCAGATCCAGCGTTTTTGCTGCAGGCTGATATAGTTTCCAAAAATCGGATATCCGGCAAATAATTCATCTCCCCCCACACCGGACAAGGCCACGCGGATGCCCTCATCGTGAATAGCTTTCGATACTACATACGTATTGATGCCATCCCCGGTGGGCACATCCATTGCGTCGAGGGCATTCGTTAATTCATCGAGCATGACAGCCGGTTTCATACGGATGCGGGTGTGATCGGTCTTAAATTTTTCGGCGACGAGATCAGCATATCGCGACTCATCAAAATCTTTTTCATCGAATGATATCGTAAATGTTTTCGGCGATGCATCGCCGGCTTCGACCATCAAACCCACGACGGCACTGGAATCGATACCACCGGATAAAAAAGCTCCGACAGGCACATCGCTCACCAGTCTGCGTTTTACCGATTGCAACATCAGTTCCCGCACTTTTGCCTCCACTGCTTTTTTATCTGTGAACTCGAACAGATAGCGGTTAGTAACCGGATCCCAATAGGTTTCCGTGACGGTCTTTCCATCTTGAATGCGCATCCAGGTGCCTGCTTCCATTTGAAAAATCCCTTCCACCGGTGAAAAAGGAAAACCGATGGACTGATACCGAAAATATTCTGCGATGGCCGTGCGGTTTACTTTTCTTTCGATGTTGGCAGTCGTCAATACCGCGCGCATTTCTGAGGCGAATACAAACTGCTGCTCATCCTGATAATAATATAAGGGCTTTACCCCGAGCCGGTCGCGCGCAATAAACAAGGATCGTTCTTGTTGATCCCAGATTGCGAACGTAAACATACCCCGCAGATATTTCAGACATCCGGCGTTCCATTGGATATAGGCGGCCAGAATGACTTCCGTATCCCCCTGCGTACGGAACGGATAATCGGGCAACTGTGTTTTAATTTCAGCAAAATTGTAAATCTCGCCGTTGAAGACTATCACATAACGGCCGGAAGGATCCAGGAATGGTTGGTTAGCGGCATCCGATAAATCGATAATCGACAAGCGCCGGTGACCAAAAGCCAGCGGACCGTTTACATAAAAACCTTCCGCATCCGGACCGCGATGAAACATCGCGTCTGTCATCCGTTTGATCTGCTCCGCGGATGCCGCGTCGGAATGATTTAATATGCCTGCAATGCCACACATGTTAGTTTCCTTTCGCGATCTCCAGTTGCTTGTAGAGATCGCTATATTGTTTTTTTACTTTTTCTAATTGAAAGCGTTCTATATTTCTAAATCCCTTTTGAATTAATTCATTTCTATAGGATTCACTTTCTATTATTTTTTGAATACCGCTTCGGATTGAATCCACACTGTACGGATCAACAAAACAGGCGGCGTTACCGGCCACGGAAAGCATTGGCTCGAGTTGACTGGTGATCACTACCCGCCCGGTGGCCTGTGCTTCAATAATTGGTAAACCAAACCCCTCATAGGTAGAAGGGAATAGCATCACATCGGCTTCTATATACATATCCATCATTTGGACATCCGTTAATTTACTCAAAATGCGGTAGCGGATACTTTTTTTATCTAACTTAATTCGTTGCAGTTCACTAATACATCCAACGATCATTAGTTCGACCTGCAGTCCGCATACAGCATCGACCACCCGGTCAAGATTTTTGTTCGGTGCCGTACCAATAAATAATAATTTTACGTAGTCTTTTGAAAACACTTTGGGTCTGGCAACAAAAGCGGGATCACAAAAATTTGGAATCACATGAATTTTATCAGGGCAACAATTTGTGAAAAAAATTAAATCTTTTTTTGTTTTTTCTGAAATAACCGTGATCGCGTCGGCTCTTTTTACCGGAAGCTGATACCAAAGCCATTTAATGATCCAATAGCGTGGATTGTATTTCGGATAATGAAACAGCAGCACACAATCGTGCACCGTAAGCACATTGACGTTCCTTTTACTACAACCCAGAATAGCATATTGTGCATCCCCGGTTATATGATTGATCCCGGTTTGAGATTGCTGAACAAAAGAAATGTTCTTTCTGATCGTCGATATACTACTGGTGAAAGGAAGTTTTTTTTCTATGACTTCAAAAAGCGTTTCCGGTTGATTTTTGAGCCGCTCTGCCACCGCATGAAACAATTTCTCCATACTGAAATAATTCGGCTGTGGATGACGGAAAAAAAAAGTAATTGATTTCATTATAGGTCCAAACGAAACGCGATGTGATATACTTTAAAAACAATCCAAGTAAAGAACAACCCCTTTATCAGCGAACCCAGGGTGATTAACAAATCCGTTTCCACGCTGATTGAATAGAAGAAAAGAAACGGTAGCCACAACACAATGGTCGGTCGCTTCTCAGCTAATTTTAAAATAGCGGAAAGCAAGAAATTAAAGAGCAGACCATAGAAAAACATATAAACCACCCCGCCGCCTACATTAAAGTTAGCGTACCCCTCCCCCAAAGGACCGATATTCATACTATATCCGACAATGTCATATCCCCAAAATCGTTTCAGATTTGCTTTTCCACCGGCATCCGGTTTTTCGGGCCATATAAAACGGGGCACAATGGTGGCGGCAATTGTTTGGGCGATCGTTTCGCCGTTCCCGAAAGGAAATCGATCGGGCACCTTTTTCATGGTAACTGCCACCAGCCATCCCTGATTCATGCGGACAGAGGTGAAAAATAAATTATCCGGATCCAATAGCGTCCCCACATCGGTAATCCGGCTTCCAATCAGCTGGGCAAAGTAAACCGGATCTGCACCAGATCCTTCTCCTTCCTTCCATGTCCGCTTCCGGTAATCAATTTTAATGGATTGTAACACCAATATTAAAAAAATACCGAGAATGGAATAACCGAGCTTAGCACGAAAACTGATCTTCTTTCCCAATAATATCAAAACGAGACTACAGGCAAGCATGTAAATAAATTCACCAAACATACCTACTACAATCGTTTGACCGATCATCAATGCGACAACCCCGGTAACAATCAATTTCTTTTGCCTGAAAGGAGAATAAATTACATAAAAGACACCTACATATGTCAGATGCTCCATCAGGTAAAAGACTTGTTTCAGATTTTCCGGAGATAGAAAATTAAGAAACCCTGAAACCAGGCCAATAGCAATAAGGGTAAGACCCAATTTCGGCTTATTATATAAATATGCTTTTACATTCTGCATGTAAATATCCGGGTTCTTATTAATTGCTAATCTCCTTATTGGAATTCGAAGGCCAACTGCCATAGCAATAACGGCTGGAATAGCAAACATTAAATATTCATCCGAAGAGATGGGCATATATTTTACCCAGAGCCTGGCGAGTGGATTTTCCCTCGTATACAAATGA
>JAYWCS010000139.1:0-2070 GCA_043780315.1 Bacteroidota bacterium
TCAAAGGATCCGAAAATGCGCATCGGCAACGGATCCCACCAACCACTGCCCAGGCTCAGCGCTGCTAGATTTTCGCCCGGCTTGATCATCGTCGTAATATTATACACGCTATATAAAACGGTCTTACTGTATTTTGTAAATCCGGGATCGAGCACCTGATCCCCGATCCGTTTTCCATTCAGATAAGCTTCATAGTAGCCGAGTCCGGAAATATATAAACGGGCGGACTTCACCCGTTTGTCGGCGACAAAACTTTTTCTGAATAAGGGCATGCGGTTTTCATCATAATAATCTTTATCCTTCGATGGATTCTTTTTATGATCGCTGATCCAGAACGCGGTCCATTCCCTTGGATTCAGAATCGATGTTTCAAACCAGGTTGGCGCACTCCAGGGTGCTGCGCTATCGCGGGCATCATAGATTTTCACACGCCAGTAATACCGGGTGAAAGAATGCAGCTCATTACCGGTATAAGGAATCGAAATATTTTCGGAAGAAGCTATTTTTCCCGTTTGCCACAGCGGTTGATGCATGTTCGAAGAATCGCTGAGTTCGATTTCGTAGGCGGACTGGTATTGATTTCTGCCTGCGGCCGTGAATTTCCAGGAGAAGGAAGGCGATTTGGTATCGATGCCGACGGAATGTTTCTGATAGGCGCAGCGAAGGTCGGTGGGTTTTAAAGAGGCCAGCTGCGCATAGTTATTTTGAAGAACAAAAAGCAGCACGATGAACGAGAAAATCTTTTTCAATGGGTTGATTTCAAAATTTACGAATGAATGGCAGCCATTTTTATTTCGCACCGTCTTCCAGCGGATGAATTTTGATGCTGCGGAAACTCACTACATTTCCATGATCCTGTAATAATATACGTCCTTCTTTGGCCTCGCCAAAATTCGGCCAGATCTTGTATTTACTGATGGCAACCAGCGCGCGGAAAGCATCTGAACTACGTTCGTATTCCAACACTTTGATTCCGTTGAGATAGTGTTCCACATGGTTGTTCGGATACACAATCACGCGACCGGTATTCCATTGACCGGCCGGCCGGATGAAACGTTGTTCTTTTGCGGAGGCGATGAGGTCGTATAAAGAAGCCAGGGTGCGATTGCCGTCCCTGCCCAGTTTTGCATCCGGATGTAATTGATCGTCGAGTATTTGATATTCGAGACCGATGACCGAGCCTTCATTTTTTTCTTTCAGTGTCACAAAATATTTCACGCCACTATTGGCACCCGGTGTGAGTTTGAAATCGAACGAAAGATCAAAGGCTTTATATTGGTCGAGGGTAACGATATCTCCTCCGCTGGCGCCTTCTTTTCCGTCATCTGAAAGTACGGTCATATTACCATCTTCGATCTGCCAGCCCTTGCTTGGAAAACTATCTTTGTAGGCCCCGCGCCATCCGGCAGCGGTAGCTCCATCGAATAAAAGTTTCCAGCCATATTTCGTTTCGTAGTCGGTCAGATAATTCGGAATGGTATTCATTACGTATACCCCTTTGGCAAAATCTACTGTAAACTTATCAATGGACTTCACATAAATATTTCGCCAGTAAATTTTGCTGCCGGCCAGTTCGGGTTTGTTTATTGCATGAACCTGCAGGGCAATAAAACCGGAGTAATCCAGCATATCCACGAGGTAGGCGGTTGCGACACCATTCACCCAGGTACGCATCTGGTTGCCGACGCATTCGATGGTAATTCGATTATACTGATTTAATTTAAAAGCGCTCTGCGCTTTGGGATTGAGTGAAAGCGGGTAGAGCCAGTCACGACGCCCTTCGTCGTAAATGCCGCCCGTCCACCGACGGGCCGAAGGATCCAGCTCAATCTGGTAACCGTACACCTTACCATTTCCATTATTGCCGTTTTTATCAAAATGACTCCGGAACTGTACCCCGGAATTACAATTCGTATCTTCTATTTTGACGTCGAACATTAAAGCGAAATCGCCATATTGCAAATCACTAACCAGAAAACTATTGGGCGTGTTGGGAACGGTCATGCCCACAATGGCGCCCTGCTGCACATCAAAAGGTGCTTTGCCGGCTACTTCTTTCCAGCCATTCAG
>JAYWCS010000140.1:0-8183 GCA_043780315.1 Bacteroidota bacterium
TCTTGGATGACGGAAGGCATATTGACCTTCACTTTATCATTTACGAGTAATCTTTTCTTACCGTAATCACCGGAACCCGCATTTTCTTTGATCAGGGTGTATTCTCCCGGTGTAAAATCAAACTTACCCAATTTGTTTTTTGTAATAGTACCGATCCCGTCGAGATAAAAAGGTTTCCCGATGTTCAGCATTTCGCCACCCAGATTAAGATAGGAATCCAGATCGGCGATGGCCAAGGGTTTTATTTTGCCGGTATTTTCGCAAATAAAGCTGATCAGCTCTTTGTCGGCTGCCGCTATATTTGCATTTTGAAATTGAACTGCATTGGGTAAGGCTAGCAGGGCACGATCATTTTCTTCGGGGAGCACGACCGATTTATCCAGTGTAAAGATGCCAAAACCCGGCAGGGCCATCTTTCTGTTTTTGTAGAGATACTGAATGAGCAGCTGAGGGATCTTCAGAGCCAATGGATTTGTTTTAAGAGGTAATTAGTTTAACGCTGATTAGACCAAATAATTATATGAAAATTAAAATAAAATATTGAGAACTAGCTATATACCAACGGAAACTTCAATTTTTATTCCATATTTCCAGAGAGAACCTTTGAATAAACCATTTTGACATGATCAGTGAGAAAGAAGAAGCTTTTATAACCTACTGGAAAGAAAACCGTGATAAGCAAAAACGGACTTTCCGGCAATTCCTGCTGGGTATTCCCCTGGCACTTGTTTTTGTAATCCCCATCAGCATCAATTTCTTCTCCGGCTGGTATAAAAGGGCCGCCATGATGAGTCATACCGATTCCTTCAATCCCGGGGTACTGTTGCTTGCCCTGTTGATCATCGTAGTTTTTATTGCGATATTTTCGCGTCGTTTCCGCTGGGAGCAGAATGAACAACGCTATGTGGAGCTTCTGGCAAAAAAAGAAAGGGAAGCATCCGGGGAAAAAAAATAGTCCGCTGCAGCGTTTCAACCTGTAGAGCTGTCTATTTGCCAAGGCCGATAAATTTCTTGACTGCCGTAACCAAACACTACCTGCTAAACCGACCCTGAACAATCGTTCAGGGTTTTTTTATTGTAATTTTGAAAAAACGCATTTTTTTTGACCTACGAACCCATTTCGGTCTTTGATATTTTCAAAATCGGTGTCGGACCTTCCAGTTCCCATACCTTGGGTCCCTGGCGCGCGGCCCAGTCATTCATCCGGGATCTGGAAGAGAAAGAGTTGTTGGCCAACTTAAAGCAGCTCAGGATTCTTTTATATGGCTCTCTGGCTAAAACGGGCAAGGGCCATGGAACCGATATTGCCGTTCTGCTCGGACTGGCCGGGCATGATCCGGTGTCCATCGATACTTCACAGATTCCTTTTTATATTGGTCAGATTCAGGCACAAAAAAAATTGATTATTTCGCCGGATCTGGAAATTCCGTTCGACCCCGGCAGCGAAATCCGATTTTTAAAAAAAGAATCCCTTCCCTATCATCCCAATGCGCTTTCTTTTCAGGCAGAATTTCATCAGGCAGCTCCGTATCATTCCACTTATTATTCTATCGGCGGGGGTTTTATAGAAAAGCAGGGCGTCGCGCTTGCCGGAAAGAATCCGGTGCAACTCCCCTTCCCGATCGATACGGCAGAAAATTTACTACACTGGTGCCGAAAAACAGGCCTTTCCATTCAGGAAGTGGTGATGGAAAACGAACATGTATGGCGAGATGAAACGGAGGTGAAAAAGCAACTGAAGACCATCTGGCAGGTGATGAAAGAATGTATGTTCCGGGGTTGCCATACCGAGGGCGTTTTGCCGGGTGGCTTACTCGTGAGTCGACGAGCGGCGGCGTTGAATAAAAAATTATTGAAAGGAAGAAGGTATGCCGATTATAGCAGTTGGATCGAGGCGATCAAAGCCGGTGGCAAAGACTTTCAGTATATCCTGGACTGGGTGAGCTGTTTTGCTTTGGCGGTGAATGAGGAAAATGCGTCTTTCGGAAGAGTAGTAACGGCTCCTACCAATGGAGCAGCGGGTGTGATTCCGGCCGTACTGCAATATTTTATTTGTTTTACAGAAGAATTTCAGGAAGAAAAGATTATCTCATTTTTATTGACGGCCGGAGAGATCGGAAGTATTTTTAAAAAAGGAGCCACGTTGTCGGCCGCTATGGGCGGCTGTCAGGCAGAGATCGGTGTGTCTTCCGCCATGGCGGCGGCGGCCCTCACCGAAACGATGGGTGGAACGCAACGTCAGGCGTTGATGGCGGCAGAGATTGCAATGGAGCACCATCTCGGTTTAACCTGCGATCCGATCGGCGGTCTGGTGCAGGTTCCCTGTATTGAACGCAATACCATGGGAGCCATCAAAGCGATCACGGCATCGCAGCTGGCTTTGCAGAGTATGCCCGATTTCGCCAAGGTTTCTCTCGACGCGGTGATACGCACAATGTGGGATACGGCCCTGGATATGAATAGTAAATATAAAGAGACATCCGACGGTGGACTGGCGGTGCATATTCCGCTTAGTTTGCCGGAATGCTGATTGTTTGCCGGAACGCCAATTATAATCTGATCCAACGTATGAATTCTTTTATTCCCGTTGTACGTTCTTTTATTTCCGGTGCAGAAATCCGACCTGTCACCGAAGAAAATATATGGCAGGTGGGTGAGCTGGCGGAGAAAATATTTCCTCCAACTTACCGGGAGATTGTCGGCGCCGGACAAGTGGATTATATGATGGAGTTAATCTATAAGCCTGAAGCGCTTGTAGGCCAGCTCACCAGCGGACAGCAATTCCTTCTTTTATATTTTGAAGGACAACCAGCCGGATTTGCTTCTTATACTTCTCTTTCTTTATTTAAGCAATCATACGGCGGCATCCCGGAAGGATATTTAACTTTTACCACGATCTCGGAAGAAGGAGATTTTAAGTTGAATAAATTTTATATTGATTATCGCCTGCAGGGCAACGGCCTGGGAAAATATTTTCTTTCAGATGTTATCGAACGCGTAAAAAAAACCGGGGGACGGGTACTCCAACTCAATGTGAACCGGCAGAACACTGCCCGCGCGTTTTATGAAAAGATGGGATTTCAGATTTTGAAAGAAGAAAAGATTGACATCGGACACGGATATTTTATGGAGGATTACCTAATGTTTTTAAATCTTTAAAACACCGTCAACCGTCAACCATCAACCGTCAACCATCAACCATCAACCATCAACCATCAACCATCAACCGTCAACCGTCAACCATCAACCATCAACCATCTACCGTCAACCGTCAACCGTCAACCCTCAACCCTCAACCGTCAACCGTCAACCGTCAACCGTCAACCATCAACCGTCAACCCTCAACCGTCAACCGTCAACCACATTCCCCATCGCGGACTGTTTCATTTTGTGGGTGAGTTCATGACCGAAGTATTTTTCGATCCAGCGTTCCACCAGATAAATCAGCGGCGTTAAGCCAATCGCCATAATAAATTTATAGGTGTAGTTGACCATGCCGATTGCCAGAATCTGCTGCCAGCTGAATTTTCCGGCGAAAGCAATGAATAAAACAATGTAGCTGTCCACCAGCTGCGAAACAACGGTAGAACCAGTGGCCCGGAGCCATACATGTTTTTCTCCCGTGAGTTTTTTGATTTTATGGAAGATCGTAACGTCCACCACCTGACTAACCAAAAAGGCCACAAGACTGCCGATGATGATCCGCATGCCTTGCCCGTATACTCCGCTAAACGCGGCCTGCATATCGGGTACACCGTTGGTTTGTCCGCTCATCACCCAAAATCCTGCCGGGGCAGTTTTGATGGCCATAAAAAACATGAGGTAGGCATAAGAGATCAGCGCAACGGCTGTATAGGAAATGCGGCGGATGGCTTTGGGTCCATAAAACTCGTTGATGATATCGGTCATTACAAATTCCAGCGGCCATAATAAAACCCCGCAGGTCAGTGTAAAGGAAAGTCCCGACTGACCGAACAAAGAAAAATTGAAGGGTTTAAAACCCAACGTTTTTTCAAGAGAAAAAATTTTCCCGCCGATGCATTCGGCTATCAGGGCATTTGCAACAAAAAAAGCAGTAAAAAATATAAACAGCTTCGTGGGCTTGTCATCCAGAATTTTTCGGATCATTTTAATATCAGCATTAGTTGGATGGCCAGAAACCCTCCGTTCAAATAAATCAGTAAAAGCGGTACATCGTAAATCGGTTTCTTTGACAGCCTTCGGATCAGCATCCAAATCATCACGATCGAGTTTAAAATTACTGAAAGAAAAAATCCCATCACAATAATCAACGAAGAAAGTGCCGCATTTACCGGATGTTTAAGCCATAGAATACAGATTGCCAAAAGGAAACATACATTACAAATGAAAGCGGCGCGGTTGAGCATTCTTAACAAAGCCATAGTTCAAAAATCTAAAATTCTGCTTAAAATAGCATTATTTTGCCTGATTAATTCCACTGATTATATGAATTCACCGCTTCTGAAGAAAATACTTCCGCATCTGATTGCAGTTGCTGTATTTCTGATCGTATCCATCGCCTATAACAAGACTGCCCTCGAAGGGAAAGTACTCCGGCAGTCAGATGTTCAGCAATATACGGGAATGGCGAGGCAGTCCAATGAGTATAAAGAAAAATACGGGCACTGGCCTTTGTGGACCGAATCCATGTTTGGCGGGATGCCTGCTTATAATATTGCGATTGAGGGATCGCTGGGCACGCGCCTAACCAGTATCAGCTGGTTGGATATTCCATTTTTTTTAGGAACGTCTCCCTGGAAACCGATTAGTTTTTTCTTCAGTGCCTGCCTGTGTTTTTATATTCTTACGCAGGTATTCGGATTGAGTCTGCTGGTCTCCCTGCTCGGATCGCTGGCATATGGTTTTGCGACATTTAATCCGATACTGGTTTCTGTGGGTCATGATACGGAGCTGATTGCGATTGGTTATATGCCGGCCGTGATCGCCGGCGTACTCCTTATCCTGCGGGGAAAATATTTGTTTGGGGCCGCCCTGACGACCCTTTTTTTTACACTTGAAGTGAGTGTTCAGCATTTGCAGATTGTATTTTATACAGGCCTTATTGTTGGTATCATCGCGCTGGTTTATGGGATCACCCAATGGAAGGATAAAAAAATAAAACATCTGATCATCTCCTACTGCCTGATTCCTTTTTGCCTGCTGGTCGGCATCCTGAACTATGCCTATACGCTGATGCCGACAAAAGAATTGGTGGGCGAAACGATGCGCGGCGGAAAATCGCAGCTCACCGCCGTCGATATAAAAAACAAAACCGTCGGGGGTTTGAATAAAGATTATGCGTTTTCCTGGAGTTATGGTATCGGAGAAACACTCACCTTATTTGTGCCAGGTATGCAAGGCGGTAGTTCCTCGGGGAAAGAACTCACAAGCGGTTCGAAGTTTGCGGATAAATTGTCAGAAGTGGGTGTTCCGGAAGAAAATGCACTCGCCATGGCCAATGCACGAGCCTATTGGGGCGATCAGCCCTTTACCTCCGGACCCGTTTACCTGGGCGCCGTGATCTGTTTTTTATTTATTCTCGGAATGGTCTATGTCAAAAGCTGGCACAAATGGTGGATCTTATCGGTTTGCGTAGCGGGTATCGTACTCGCCTGGGGAAGACACCTGGCCTTTGTAAACTATTTTTTGTTTGATCACTTTCCATTGTACGGCAAGTTCAGGTCTCCGTCTATGGCGCTGGTGATGCCCCAGCTGGGATTTGCCTTGCTGGCCGCACTGGGTTTGCAGGAATTTATCGACGAAACGGAACGTAAAGAATTCTTTATAAAAAAATTCAAGAATGTTTTATATCTCAGCGGCGGGCTCATTGCGTTGAGTATAATATTGTTTGTGATGAGCGATTTTAAATCCGATTCAGACAGCCGTGCGAAAGACGGATTTGTTTCCAATATCACCCAGCAGATGGCGCAGGGTAAACCACCCACGCCGGAAATACAACAGCAGGCCAATCAGGTAGTGAACGGCTGGATGGCTGCCATACGCGAAGACCGGAAATCAATTTTTCAGGCCGATCTGATTCGCAGTACGGTGTTTGTTTTGCTGGCGGCCGGCCTTTGCTGGTTTTATTTTAAAGGAAAAATAAAGTCACCTGTTTTATTGACAGGCCTGCTGATCCTCAGTTCCTATGATTTACTCGCGGAAGGGAAAAAATACCTAAGTGACGAGAGTTATTCAGAAGCCGAAAGTCAGGAAGTCACCTACACGATGTCGGAAGCAGACAAAAAAATAAAAGCTGATCCCGAAAAAAATTTCCGTGTATTGGATGTGGCCGGTGGAGATCCTTTTCAGGATGCGCGTACTTCCTATTACCATAATTCAGTGGGTGGTTATCATCCTGCCAAACTGGCCTTGTACAACGACCTGATCGAGCATCAGCTGGTAAAAGGCAACCAGATGGTTTTTAATATGCTCAACACGAAATATATTATTCAAAAGGGATCCGATGGAAAAGAGGTTGCGATGCCGAATGCAGGTGCCTTCGGTTCCTGCTGGCTGGTCTCGGGAATTCATTTTGTGGAGAATGCTGATCAGGAAATGGCTGCCCTGGATAATGTGAATTTGAAGGATACGGCAGTCGTTGAAAATATGTACAAGAACCGTATCTCCTTTTCGCCTCCACCGGATACTACCGCCAGCGTAATGCTGATTGAAAATGCCAATGATAAAATTTCATATCATTTTAAATCAACCAGCAACCAGTTTGTCGTGTTCAGTGAAATCTATTACGATAAGGGCTGGAATGCTTTTATTGACGGCAAAAGCGCACCGTACTGCAAAGTGGATTATGTATTACGGGGCATGTCGGTTCCAGCCGGTGAACATACAATCGAATTCAGGTTCGAGCCCGCTTCCTATACTATGGGAATTGATATCAGTATATGGGCCGGTATTATTTCCTATGGATTATTGATTGCTGCCCTGGTTCAATGGCTGGGAATTTTTCCAAAGAAAAAAGGGCCATATAAAGCGCTTTGAAATAGCCATTCGCCCATGAACATCATCAGCCTGGTCTCCTATTCATTTCTGCCGGCCCGGACTGGCGGACAAAAAGGGATTGCGCTGTTTTATAAATATTTCTCCCGTCATCATACGGTAACCTGTATCTGCACTGAAAATAATCAACCGGCGTTTGCTGACGGATACGAAGCGCTCAATATTATATCCGATTCCAAACTGCGGTATTTGAATCCGATGTTGTTTTTTACCCTGCGTAACGAGATCCGCAAGAAAAAAGCCACACATGTTATTTTGGAGCACCCTTATTACGGATGGCTCGGTTTTTTACTAAAAAAATTCTGTGGAATTAAGCTGGTCGTGCATTCACATAATATAGAAGGCAATCGATGGAAGAGTCTCGGTAAATGGTGGTGGCGTATTTTATGGACGTATGAAAAGTTTACACATCGCCACGCAGATTATAATTTTTTCATTCAGGAAACCGATAAACAATATGCTATTGCTGCGTTCGGGCTGGACGAAAAAAAATGTCTGACCGTTTTGTTCGGCACTGAAATTCCGGCGCCGCCTTCGTTAGAAAATCACCGGATCGCGGGTGAGCGCATTCGGAAAGAATGGGAGATCCCTGAAAAGACGCAGGTGTTGTTATTCAATGGGGCCTTTAAATATTCACCCAACCGCGAGGCACTCGATAATCTATTATACCGAATCAATCCTTTCATGCTGGAAAAAGAGATTGAATACCGGATCTTAATTATCGGACTTGATATTCCGGCTGCTGTTATGGAGGCCAGCTATCCGAATGTTCTTGTGCTGGGATTTATGGAAGATCTGGAATTATATCTAACGGGATGTGATGTGTTCTTAAATCCGGTGCGCACAGGGGGCGGTATTAAAACAAAACTGGTGGAGGCCCTGGCCTATAACCTGACCGCCGTATCGACACAAAATGGGGCGATCGGAATTAATCCCGTTTATTGCGGAGAGAAATTATTGATTACGCCGGATCATAACTGGAGTTTATTTGCAAACGCCATCGTGCGGGCAACAGAAGTAAAAACGAATATTCCGGCAGATTTTTTTCAACAATTTTATTGGGAAAATATTACCCTGATGGCGGCAAAATTTATAATTGTGAATGGTTAGGGGTTCATGAACCCCTAACCATTCACAATTATAAATTT
>JAYWCS010000141.1:0-2947 GCA_043780315.1 Bacteroidota bacterium
CATCATACAAAGAAAAGCGACCGGGTTGTTGGCCGTAAAAACGAATCTCCAGCGGAATTTTTTCACTGCTGCGCGGGGAATGCAGCGTCGGTGGGATCATGGGAATGATCCCGCCGTCTCTAACGTACAAGGGTATGCGCTCCAATCCCGGTTCGATCTCAATGATACCCCCCCCGCTGGCCAAACGTCCGGTATAAAAATCATACCATTTCCCTGGGGGGAAAATGACTTTCCTCTTTTTGTCCCCGGTGAACATAGGGGCCACCAATAAATTATCTCCCAGCATAAACTGATCCGATATATCCTCTTTCGATGTAAATCCTTCTACCAGATTCATCGCCCGTACCGGTGGTTTGCCTTCGAAATAATATTGGGCAAAGCAGGTGTAGATATACGGAAACAACCGCATCCGGAGCTGCGCCACGGCACTGACCTGCTCGGTGACTTCCGGAAAACTCCAGGGTTTCGTACCATCAGACCAGGCATTGAGCATAGCCATCGGGGAGAAACAGACGGACTGCATTCGGCGCAACCATTCCTCGGCTGTTTTGGATGCCCTCACTTCCGGCGTCCATAAGACGCCGATAAAACTACTGCTACACATGGCAGTGATGAAATCTTTATGATCGTAGTAATCATCATACAACACATACGGAAGATGGGATCCACCGGCATTGGAAGCACGGGCCAGCCCATAGGTACGTTTATTCTGGTCGTGAAACCAACTATTGGTGAACCGTTGCATCTCCAATCCGAATACCTGACGCATTTGTTCTCCGCTTACGCCGGAGGGGAAAACGGCCACATCGGGCCAGAGCCAGTTATCATAACCATCGATCTCATCAATTTTATATCCGGAGATTCCAATGTCCAAATGATTTTTTTCAAAGATGCGGCGATAAGTAGCCACAGCTTCCGGCATATTCATGTCGGGTACCAGCCCATTCCAAACAGTATGACTACCCGCTAATGGCAGCATTGTCTGATACTGGGAAGAAGCCGGTGATAGGTATGGATTCAGCCAAAGGTTTAATCGGATTCCCTGATCCAGCAGATCTTTGGTGAATGCAGCGGGATGCGGAAACCGGGTTGAATCCCACTCAAACGTGCAGGGATATGCTTTGGATTGCCAGCCGGGTTCTAATCCGATAAAATCCAATGGAAACTGATGTTTCGTAAAATCAACGATCTCTTTACGGACGTCTGTTTCAGTGGAAAGAGTCGGCATGCGTTCGGTAAAACCGAGTCCCCATTTGGGGGGCAATACGCCGCCGCCGCAAAACAGATTATACCGCTGCACCGTTTCCATATTGGTGTTGCCGGCGAATACATATACTTCCGTACCGGTTACCGGCACGAGCATTTCCACAGCATCTGATAAAGGTTCCGATTCCCATCTGGCATCGGTATTGCGATCATAGGCAGGCGGCAGATGCGGACTGCCCGCACGAACGCCGGTACCCACATAGGCTGTTATGTATGCAGCGCTGTTGATCAGCACACCATAGCCACTATCTGAAATATAGAATGGAGAGGGAGCATGCGTTCTTCCGTTATCGATTCCTCCATAGTGATCGGTATGAAGCGTCAGTACCTCACCCCGAATGCCGACAGATTTAAAATGAAGACCGAGACCGTACAGTTTTTCTTCTTTTCCCAGCGGGAAACGCAGATAAATCTTTCCGTTTTGCTTCTCTGCATAACAGCCAGACAACTGCGACGGAAACGCCCGTTCTCCCATCTTTTGTAAAGCATCCGTGCGAGGACTAGCTCCCGATGCCCGCAGGAGATCGATCGGCTGCGGATTACCGATACTGACTTTCCAAACACCCGGCGCGACAGACTCCCATTTTAAATCAACGGGTTGCGCCAGAAGGCCATTCCAGCTCATAGTCAATATAATAACCGCTAAAAAATATTTCATTCTCTTCATAGATTTAATATAACGGACAGGGACAACCGATTTTTAAAAAATAAACCGAATTAATATTCCCACCAGGCCGCCGGAACCGGTTTCTTATTTCCCTCCCGGTAGCTGTATTGCAGTTCCAGTCCCTTATCGCTTTTGTCTTGGATATAAGACAATTTAAATAAATGACTGCCTTTTTTCAGGGCAATCTTACCCTCTTTTTTCATCATGGAATGGGTGCCTTCCGTATCAACAACCAAATTTCCGTCGATCCAAAGCATGGCACCTTCATCAACCGTTAAATAAAAAGTGTAAATACCCTCTGCCGGAACCCGGATAAATCCTTTATATACCAAACCGGCGTATTCCTCTCCGGGCAAGTCTTTCAAGGATATTTCCTGCACTACTTTATTGGCCAGCGGGGTGGCATTTTCCAGATCCGAAACAAAATGTGGTTGTAATTCATAGGTCGCTACATTCAACCCTTTCTTTCGGGAGTATGCTTTCGTAGCCGGTAATAATTCAAATGTTTTCAATGATTCCGTTACCAGATTGCCGGATAGTTTTCCGGCGGCGAATGAACGCACGTTCAGCGTGGCGGAACTTTTAACGGTAAATGGTTTAGTATACAGTTCAGATTTTACATTCGGTAGGGACCCATCGAGTGTATAACGATACTCACTGGTATCCGTACCCGAAATATGAATCGTTGGCTGAAGAGAATTTCCAATATAACTCACCGATACTTTCGGATTGGTGGCAAAGGCGCCTGCCCCCTGCATCTTGATTACATACGCATACTGGCTTTTGATTTTGTTCGGATCGAAAGCGGGAAACTTAACCAGCAGATCCCTGCCCTGCTGTTCCCATTGCAGTGCATCGTGGGTTTCCAGTAATTCCAGTTTCGTGTCCGGCGGTAGCAGGAGGTCATGAATCAGGAATCCATTCCCGGGCCATTTCGGAAGAATGGCATATAAATTATTTTCTTTCGGATTATAAGTAAAGAAACATTCCTTCACGGCGAAACCTGGATCCGGA
>JAYWCS010000142.1:0-4291 GCA_043780315.1 Bacteroidota bacterium
TACTCGCAGAATGACCTGCGCTTTTTAAAGCAATTCGTTTCAGCTACTTAAAGAACCCAAACATGATTCTTGCCGTTCTTGCCAGCGATCTGCAGAAGAAGGATATCGCCGCATCTGCTTTTTTCAGAAAACATGAAGTCGTGTTCTCAGAAAATATTTCGTTATGGTCCAACCATACGGCCGATGTATTCATGGACCTGCTTTTTGAACCGGCGACCGAGAGAATAAAGTTTCTGGCCCGGCTGCTTCCGAAGCCTG
Source organism: Bacteroidota bacterium (assembly GCA_043780315.1). Taxonomy (GTDB): domain Bacteria; phylum Bacteroidota; class Bacteroidia; order Chitinophagales; family Chitinophagaceae; genus Puia. The sequence continues at coordinate 259 of JAYWCS010000142.1, forward strand.
TGTTCGTGCATGCAGTGACCGAAACGCTGGATCAGATTCATCCGCAGTTTGTACGAATGAATGCCTGGCCCGGATTTCTGAGTGGCGATTGCATCGAAGTAGCAGCGACGGATAGCGCTAAAAATAAAGCGCTTCAGATCTTAGGGGAGGATTTGATTTTTGTGAAAGACAGTCCGGGCCTGGTTTCCGCGCGTATTGTGGCGATGATCATCAACGAGGCGTATTTCACATTCGAAGCCGGCACCGGTTCAAAAGCGACCATTGATCTGGCGATGATACTCGGAACGGGATATCCCTATGGGCCTTTTGAATGGGCCGAAATGATCGGACCGGAAAAAGTGATTGCGCTGCTCCAGGCGCTCAAAACAACTATCAGTAGTCAATTAAAATGATTCTACTCATCGATACCGCTCAGGAAACCGGAACCATCGCGCTCTCTCAGGCGGGCGTCGTTTTATTTTCGGAGGAAAATACCATCGCGAAAGAACATGCGGCCTGGCTTCATATGGCGGTGCGCCGGTTGCTCGACGAGGCAAAAATGTCTATCGGGGAATTAGAGGCTGTTGCGGTGATTGCGGGACCGGGTTCTTATACCGGATTGCGGGTCGGACTGGCCGCGGCGAAGGGATTTTGCTACGCTTTAAAAATTCCGCTGATTACGCAAAATACGCTTCGCGTGATGGGTGAATCCATGGGGCCCCTGGCCAGTGAAAAAAATGCGCTGGTTTGTCCGCTGATCGACGCGCGCCGCGACGAGGTCTATACGGCGGTTTACGATCCGGATATGTCGGAAATTCTGCCGCCACAGGCGCTGATATTAAATAAAAATTCATTTGATTTACGATTAAGGGAAAATCGTATTATATTTTTTGGCAGCGGGTCGGCCAAATGGGAGGCGATGAATGTTTCCGCTTCTGCGATTTTTGTCCCGCAACGAAATAGCATAGAGTCATTTGCAACACTCGTTCAAAAGGATTTTGATCAAAAAAAATGGGCGGATCCGGTCTACACGGAACCAGTTTACCTGAAAGAATTCTTCTCTTATTGAAAAAAATTCTATATTACGATTTCTTTTCATCTTATGTAAAACTGCAATGGATTCTTGCCGATCCTGCAAATTTCTTTTTTTAACCTACTAACCCACGGAGTGTATGAGCGGCACGATCAGTAATTATTGGATGATTCTCAACGCTCAGAGCGGGGATGATGCTGCAGTAAAAGTTGATTTTATAAATCTGAAGAAAGCCGCGATGATTCTGCGTGCGCTTAACCACAAGTTGAGGCAGCAAATCCTGCGCGTACTGGATGAGCATAAAAAATTGACGGTCACTGAATTATATATTCATTTGCGACTCGAGCAATCGGTGGCTTCCCAGCACCTCGCCATTCTCCGGCGGGCGGGTATCGTCAAAACGGAGCGGGATGGGAAATTCATTCACTATACCATCAACCCCAACCGGATCGGAGATATTATGAAAACAGTGCATTTGTTGCTGGCTTAATATCCCGTTGAGCTTACCGCTTGAGACCCTGCGCAATCGGCGTTCTCTCCAAATGAGCTAAATTTGCATAAATGGACGAAATGTATATTCGGCAACTTTATACGGGATGTTTAAGTGAATCAGCTTATTATATCGAAAGCCAGGGGGAAGCGGCGATCATCGATCCCTTGCGGGACGTCGAGGAATACCTGATTCTTGCAAAAGAACGTAAGGCGAAGATTAAATATATTTTCGAAACTCATTTTCACGCCGATTTTGTAAGCGGTCATCTCGATCTGGCGCAGGCCTCCGGCGCTCCGATTGTATACGGACCGGAAACGGAGACTTCCTTTCCGATCTATCATGCGAAGGATGGAGAAATCTTCAAACTCGGCGATCTCAGCATTGAAGTGTTACACACGCCCGGGCATACACTCGAATCCTCCTGTTATCTTTTGCGGGAAGCGAACGGTCATGCGCATGCGATTTTTACCGGCGACACGCTTTTTGTGGGCGATGTCGGCCGGCCGGATCTGAGCAGTGGTAATTTGAGTCAGGATGAACTGGCGGCGCTGCTATACGATTCGCTGCAGAAAAAAATAGTACCGCTGGCAGACGATCTCATTATATATCCGGCGCATGGGGCCGGCAGTAGTTGCGGAAAAAATCTCGGTCCGGATACCTACAGTACACTCGGGGAAGAAAGAAAAACCAATTATGCACTTCGTGCCGCGACGAAAGAAGAATTTATTAAAGCCGTGACGGACGGTCTGGGTGAACCGCCACAATACTTTGCGGTGAATGCGCGCATCAATAAAGAAGGGTATGAAAGTCTGGATGACGTAATGGAAACGGCCCTGAAAGCTTTAACAGTAGCGGTTTTCAAAGAAAAAATCAAAGACGACGAAACGATTTGTCTGGATACGCGTTCTACGGCGGCATTCACCGAAGGATTTGTTCCGGGCTCGATCAGCATCGGTCTCGATGGTCGCTTTGCGGAATGGGCCGGCAGTCTGTTGCCCTTCGACAAGCCCATTGTGCTGGTAACGGATACGGGAAGAGAAAAAGAAAGTGCAGTACGACTCGCGCGGGTGGGCTTTTCGCAGATGAAGGGATATCTGGAAGGCGGTTATGAAAGTTGGAAAACAGCCGGTGAGCCGATCGATCTGGTGGTGAATGTAGATGCGGATGAATTTGCGATGGACATTCCCTTCGATCAAAAAATGCGGATTGTGGATGTGCGACGCGAAACAGAATTTGCGGATGGACATGTACCCGGGGCCCTCAATATTCCATTGGAAACATTAACCGATCCTGGCACGATGGCCGATTTCATCGACTCCGATAATATCTATCTGCATTGCGCCAGCGGTTACCGCAGTGTCATTGCGGCTTCATTATTCAAGCGTCAGGGAATCCACAACCTGCATAATATCTCCGGCGGCTATGCTGAAATCAAAAAGATTGAAGGCATGGAAGTGGTGAAGGAGAAGAGCGTGTTGAACTAGCTTCCGGCTTAAACTGATTGGCATTCATAGACGTATTAAAGGATTTACAGGAAGCAGATAAATAGCATAAAAGAGGGAGATGTAGGGTAGTTTAAATTTTTAATAAAAACAATCGGCAGCCCTGTTGAGGGGGGCTTTTTTTATTTATTAAATTACTAAATTATTTAGTATATTTATGGTAATAAAATGGGTATTGTATGTCAATAAAAGAAATCATCAATAGTCAACCATCCATTGTTAACAATCTTCCTGGTTATCAGCTGAATGAATACATGCTGGTCATTTCTCCCCACGAGGAACTGCGCAAGCGTATTCTGGCAGTAAAGAAAGAGTTTGCAGAAAAATATAGCTGCCCGCAGGCCCTCTGGACCAAGCCGCACCTGATGCTCTCGCGGTTTACGCAAATGGAAATGATGGAAGAAAGAATACTGCAGCGGATGCGTGTCACGGCCATGGGGTTTTATCCTTTGAAAATAGAACTGAAGGATTTCGGGTCGTATCCGGCACATTCAGTTTTTATCAATATTCTTTCACGTGAACCCGTTAAGGAGTTGATTCGTGAAATAAAAGAGTCCCAGCGTTTGTTGAAGCCCGACAATGATCACAAGCCCTACTTCACGGAGGATCCGCACCTGCTGATCAGTAGCAAACTGGCGGCCTGGCAATATGAAAAGGGATGGCTGGAATATTCCCATCGACATTTTACCGGTCGTTTTATTGCGGACGGCATGCTGCTCCTGAAGCGCCGCAGTGGTGAAAAAGCCTGGCAGATCCTCGAGCGCCTCGAATTTCAGAATCTTCCCGTAGCGGTTCGCCAAGCCGAATTATTCTAACCGTCCACCAACCACCGTCAGCCAAAAACCGCCCACCAATCACCGTCAACCAAAAAGATGGATTACAAAAAAGGCCGCGGCGCCCAGATCAATACGCGCAACAAATTCCAGCGCGACGAAAAAACGCGCGAGCATGTGGAAGCGATCGACGACTGGACCGAACCCAATATCATCACCCAGTATATCGAGCAGGAATCGAAAACGATTGTCA
>JAYWCS010000143.1:0-5615 GCA_043780315.1 Bacteroidota bacterium
AAAATCCATAACCGATTTCGGTCCTTGTTTCGGTATACTTGGGGTAAATCAGCGAAGGATGGTCGGGCGTGCTGCCCGTGTAATATGCGCTGACCCTTAACTGATGTCGTCCGTAAAAAAGATAGCGGCATTGCAATGAACCCGTAAGGATTTTTCCTTTTTCTTCATTTCTTTTATTGAAAAGATATCCGCCGCTGACAGAAAAATTTAATTTGCTTTTCAACAGTGCTTTCGAAATGCCGAGGGTGACGCCATTATTTTCATCCGTAATGATCGAGCTCTGCAATTCGGTATGGTTGAAAGAAATAAAAACGGAAGCCAGCTGCGGAATGAAATTCAACTGGTAGTTGAGGAGATAGTTATAGGTATTGATATCTCCATTCAGACTGTCGGCCCGCATTGGATTGAGCTCCCTGGCCTTACTAAGGTTAGCGGATAAAATAATCATGTGGGAAATATCAACACCGGGAATCGTATACCGGGGCGTAACGGAAAGTTGTGCACTGGACTGCACCACTTTTAATGAATCGGCGAAGCGGATCGTCTTGACCGTTTGATTCACCGAATAATTACTATAGCTGCCATCAATACCCAGCCGGTCACTAAAATCGGCACTGAGATTCGCGGATCCGATTACTTTATTGGCCTTCGCTCTTTTCTGATTGGTGAGATCGTCGCGCTGAATTCCGAGACTTCCACTGAAACGAAGTTTTCTTTTCCAGGCCAGGAACGTTGGCGCGATGGTAAAATTCTCGAGATCATTATTCAGAAAATAAGCGCCCATGGATTGAAAGCCCGGATCGACGCGCCGGTACTGGATTTTCACAGAAAAATCCCGGGTTTTATAACGGACGGATGCGTCGACGGCCGAATAGGCTTCCGAGCTGGTGCGAACAGCCGCCAGTTGATTGATCTGATGCAGGCTTTTATCATAGTTGGAATCGACGAGTCGCGGAGAATTAACATCATTGGTATACAGACTCACCGCTCCGTTACTCTCAAAAATCAGGTGATTCTTCAGAAAGCTAAAACGCATACTGTAACCAACCACCGAATTCTCCGCCGGCGCGATGCCGGAGGAATCGGTGAGTCCTTTCGATATTTTCAAACTTCCCGGGTCATCCTTGGCGTGCAATCCAATCAGATCAAAATGATTGTTCTCCGTACCGTATCCGAGGCGGAAAGACAAGCCCGTTCTTTTGTAACTGAAATTTAAGAAATACAGATTTTGTGCCGTATCCAGTATCGTGGCTTTGTTGAAGCGTCCATAGATAAACCCAAATCTGAATTTACCTGGATTCAGTTCCATGCCGCCACCGAGAAAAGTATGACCGGCGAGTGTGTACGGCGAAAAATAAACGTTGCGGTAGCCGGCATGAATGGTGATCCATTTGTACGTCGGACTCAACCCGAATTCATTAAAAGGTTGGGTAAAACTATTTTGCTGTTTGCCGATGACAAAAGAAACCGGAATCTGTAATCCGTAGATCGACAGCGTGGGCGAACCGGAAATCACATAGTTAAAAGGAAGATAACGGTTCGGTATCCCGCTCGCATTATAAAATATCGACGTCATACCGATAGTACCCGAAAGGGTCACCGGTTTGGCATGCAACATTTTTTCGACATCCTGGGAGAATAGTTCTTCAGAAAAAATGAAAAGAGTAAATAGCAGGAGTGTCAGGGTTTTGAGGTTCATGTGCGTGTGTTGGTTGTATACGCAGTATTGTACCTCTTGAAGATCTGTTATCTCTCAAAGACAGATAAGGGCTGATGATTAGAAGGGCGGGGATTTTGAATAACTGGGCGTTTTTAATAACATATCAATTACAAATCAGGCGTTTTTGAGCCGTTCATTCAAAATTGGCTTCAGCTGCGCGCCGATTAATTCGATCGATTCCATGAGTTTTTCATGGGGTAGCGCGGCTCCGTCCATCTGGAAAGTAACCCGGGAGATTCCACCGAGCGAATCACTATGCCGGATTATTTTTTTAGCCACTTCTTCCGGGTCACCAATTAAGTAGGCACCCGTGGGACCGGCCTGCGCATTAAACTGTGCACGGTTGGGCGGCGCCCAGCCACGCTCCTTTCCGATCCGCGTCATGGATTCAACGTATCCGGGGAAAAAATCTTCGTGTGCCGCCAACGTGGTCTTCCCGACATATCCAAAAGAATGCAATCCCACTTGTAAAACTTCCGGCGCGTGACCGGCTTTTTTACCCGCCGCACGATATAAATCGACGAGCGGACGAAACCGGTGCGTTTCGCCACCAATGATCGCCACCATCAGCGGCAGACCGAGTGTACCTGCGCGCGCAAAAGATTCGGGTGTACCTCCAACGCCGAGCCAGATCGGAATCTTCTCCTGCAAGGGTCGTGGATACACCGGCTGATTGTTCATCGCCGGACGAAAGCGTCCGGACCAGGTTACGAATTCATGGTCCCGGATATTGAGTAAGAGATTCAGTTTCTCTATAAATAATTGATCATAGTCTTCCAGTTTGAGTCCGAATAAAGGATAGGCCTCAATGAAAGATCCACGGCCCACCACCATCTCGGCGCGGCCCTGTGAAATTAAATCAAGCGTTGCGAAGTTTTGAAACACGCGCACCGGGTCGGCGGCACTCAGCACCGTAACGGCACTCGTGAGACGGATACGTTTGGTACGGGCCGCGGCGGCGGCCAGAATCACCACGGGCGCAGAATCCAGAAACTCTTTCCGGTGATGTTCACCGATTCCAAAAATATCAAGACCCGCTTCGTCGGCTTGCTGTATTCTATCGAGCAGTTCACCAACGGCATCCGCACGGCCGGCTCCATCGCCACTGTCTGCCTTTGACATGGAGGAAGCAAAACTATCAATGCCTACCTCGATTGTTTGATGTTGTTTCATTTAATAAAATTAGAATTTATCCGCTACATTTGAAGTCTCCGATACGCGTCCCATGCATCAATATCTTAAATATGTTTACGCGTTTTATGCGTTGCTCACCATTTGTTTTTCCGCCGCCCTCACACCCGGTTTTCAAGCGCCCGATGAACGGAACCATTTTCTGCGCGCCGAACAAGTTAGCCGGGGTCTGTTGATTCCGCGTTTTATTTTGCAACAGGTCAGCACAGCACATCATACTTCACCGGATCACCGAATTATTTATCCCGACAGCGGCGGATATGAGGGAAACAAAGCGATTGTTTTAGCCGCGCTTCCCCTGCAGGATATTCGATTTCATCCGGAAAATAAAATAACAGATTCCCTCATTCTGGCTTCGAGAAAAATAAAATGGAAGGGAGAACGCGCCGTGATCGACTTTGATAATACCGCCATTTATCCACCCACCGGATATTTATTTTCTGGCGTTGGTATCTGCATTGGAAAAGTAACCCATATGCCCGTACTCGATACGTTGATTTTATCGAGAATACTGAATGGGCTATGCTGCGCCGCGATCTGTTTTTTTGCGATTGCCCTGGCCGGCCGTTTCAAATGGTTAATGTTTTTTTTATTGCTACTCCCACTACCGATATTCTTATTTGCCTCTGTGAGCCAGGACGGATTATTAATCAGTCTGGCGGCACTTTTTTTTGCAATCATCGACCACGTGGAATCCAGAGAAAATAAAACATACTCCCGTACACAAATGGGAATGCTGTTAATTTGCATAACGGTGATCTCGATGGCTCGTCCCCCTTATTTTCTCTTAATCGGTATTTTTTTGTTTTTACGCGGAACGCCCCAAATGAAATTCGTTCGAATCGCCCTTCCTTTCGGCATCCTTTGCATCTGGGGTTTATTGAACAGGCAAAATTATTCAGTGGTCTTTGCGCCGGCGGAGATGCATGTTAATGCGCGGATGCAATTGGCTTATGTACTGGCAGATCCGTTTAAATTCCTGGGGATGTTTTTTCCGGTGAATACGAATCTGCTCATGAGTAAATCGAACGAATATATCGGTGTGCTCGGATGGCTAGATTTATTTTTACCCGACCTCTACTATAAAATAACTATTTTTGTTTTCCTGTTGATCTTCTTTTCCAGCATTTATTTCAGCAGGCAACAATGGAAACTGCGCCTCGCCTGTATTCTTTTTGCCATACTCAGTTTTCTGGCTGTCATGGCCGCCCAGTATATTACCTGGATGCCATTGGAAAGTCCGATTTTAGGTGGCATTCAATCACGTTATTTTATTCCGGTTATTTTATGCGTTGCGCTCGGCTTCTCGGGTTTTCGAATTGAAACAGCGATTTTCACCATTCGGCTTCCGCTTTATTTTCTGCTGATTCTCTTTCCACTGATCAGCCTGTTCGTTATGGTCCATCAGTTTATTATCAGATACTATCTTCCCCTGTCTTAATACAGATACGATCTTCCCCCCCTGTCAAAAAAAAGGGCCCCGGAAGGGCCCTGATATATTAACATGTCTGAATCAATTACTTTCCACCAAAAAGATAAAAGAGTCCGACCTGGAATACACTGTTTTTGGCTGTCCCATTTGAACTGGAACTCAGGGTATTGGTTAATCCAAGATTATATCGAACATCCAGACCCAGATTAACTACCGGAATCTTGTATCCCACACCGAAAGCCCATGCGAAATCCGTTGATTTTGAATTGCTTTTAATGTCTGCTGATTGTCCGCCGGATTTTGCTTTTGCACTGATTAAAAATCCAATCTGCGGGCCGGTTTCAACAAACAAACCAGAACTGTGGGCATACTTGACCAGCAATGGCACATTAATATAACCGTAGTTGATCGTGCCCGATCCACTCCCAGTGTCGTCCACTTTTGCACCTTGTCCGGAATAGACCACTTCCGGTTGGAAAACAAAACTGCTGGCAATAGGAATGTAGGCCAGCAGACCGGCGTTGAAGTCAGCGTTCGATTTAATAGATTGATTGGACGAAAGACCGGAAGACAACGTCAAACTAGCCAAATTCAAGCCGGCTTTTACACCAAACTGAATCTGAGCCCGGGCACTCGATAAGGCAACAACAGAGAAAATCAGAATAAGCGTTTTTTTCATAATGTGGTTTTAAAATGTGTCGTAAAATTAGTAAAAAAATCCGTTTTATGAAATTTAGGCATGAATTATAATCATGTATAAATTGTTTATTATTAGACCACTACACAATAATTTATTGCATCTGTCGTATGGATCGCGAAATCCCGGGCTCAAGGATAAATCCACTCAATTTTTACCGTTCGCGGGTCAATCCGAGAGTCCAAATGAACAATGCATGCCGGATTCTGTTGTACACTGCAAATACTTGATGTCACTCGTAACGGTCTCCCATCTTTCAAAAAAATTCAGAAGCCATCAGGCTGTTGACGACCTTTCTTTTCATGTGGAAGAAGGGGATGTATATGGTTTTCTTGGACAAAACGGGGCCGGCAAATCAACGACGATCCGCATGCTGCTGACGCTGATCACGCCAACGTCAGGTTATATTGAACTATTCGGTCTGGATCTGAAAAAAGAGCGAAATAAAATTCTTCGGCAGGTGGGTGCGGTCATCGAAAAACCGGATCTGTATAAATACCTGAGTGCGTACGAAAATCTTTCGCTTTTCGCGCGGATGAGCGGATCTAAAATCAGCAAAAAAGAGTTGATCGCCC
>JAYWCS010000144.1:0-12276 GCA_043780315.1 Bacteroidota bacterium
TTGTTAACCATGACCTGGGCGAATATTGTCCGGGCCTCTACTATGAATGGGAAATATGTTTTGTCGTCGGATGAAGATTTTCAGCAAGCCATGCCCGAAAAGACGAAAACAAATTGCAAAAAGAAATGCTGCGGCAGTTCGAGCCGCTGATCGTAAAAACATCACCCTTTGAATTTTTACCCGATATTAATAAGCCATCCCGGTTCCGGCCTCATCCGCCGCAGGCGATTGCAACCTGGGTCAAGCCCTTGTTGGTATGTGAAGTGAATTTTGCGGAAATGGTTAAAGATGGCGTCATGAGACATCCTTCATTCATAGGTATGCGGGTAGATAAAAACGCTCAATAGGTGACCATGGAAAAACTATTACGACAAAAAAAACCCAGTGTAAAATCATACGTTGAAAATAAAGAAACAATTACCCGGAAGTCTGGCAATAAAGAAAAACATTGTTAAATCCAACCGAAGAAACGCAGGTTAAAAATATTGTCGGTCACGATCTTAAATTTTCCAATCTCTCGAAATTATACTGGCCGGTGGAAAAAATTAGCAAACGGTATATGCTGAATTATTATTATCAGGTGGCGCCTTATATAATGCCTTATCTGAAAGACAGGCCGCAGTCCATAAACTGCCAATTCAATGGCATCACCAAACCTGGTTTTTATTTTAAAGATATTACGGGCAAAGCACCCGACTGGCTAAAGACTTTTAAATAGCACATTTAGACCGACGGGAGTGACAAGAAATATCTCGTGGCAAATGATGAAGCCAGTCTCTTGTTTATGGCCTCCTTGGGGTGTATCGAAATCAATCCCTGGCACAGTCGGGTTAAAACGGAAGATTATCCGGACTGGTGTTTTATAGATCTGGATCCGGGTAAAAACTCTTTCAATCAGGTGATCGAAGCGGCACAGGTAACCCGTCAGATATTGGAAGGTATGGGCGTAACGTCCTATCCAAAAAAAGCGGATCTACCGGCATTCATTTTTATATCCCGCTCGGTGCTGCCTATACCTACGACGAGTCGAAGGAATTTGCCAGAGTGATTGCACGGTCGGTGCAGGAAGAACTTCCGGCATTCACGACGGTGGAAAGAACGGTGAAAGATCGCAAGGGAAAAATGCATATTGATTTTCTGCAAAACAGGCCGCAGGCAACGATCTGCGCGCCTTTTTCTTTACGACCAAAACCCGGCGCTTCCGTGTTATTGCGCTGGGAACAAGTAAAAAAAGGATTGAAAATGCGGGATTTCACGATTGAAAATGCGTTGGAAAGAATCAACAGCGAAGGAGACATTTTCAAAGCCGTACTAAAAGAAGGAAACAATCTGCTGAAGGTCATTAAAAAATTTGAGGATTAATTAAACATAATTGTCCCCGCATTGTTTGACATTATTATGTCTACTTTTTCCCTTAAAACCATTCAGAAGATTCCGATTTCGCTCGACAAAGCTTGGGATTTTTTTTCCAGTCCGGCCAACCTGCAGGCGATCACTCCGGAGAAGCTTGGCTTTAAAATCTTATCAAAACATCACGGAACGACCATGTATGCGGGTCAAATTATTGAATACAAAGTAAAACCCCTGCTCGGCATTCCCATTTATTGGATGACAGAAATAACCCATGTGGTTGACAAGCGGTATTTTATTGACGAGCAACGCTTTGGGCCCTACCAACTCTGGCATCACCAGCATCATTTCAAAGAAATTGAAGGAGGCGTCGAAATGACCGATATCGTGCATTACCGAAATCCCTTGGGCATCCTGGGCAATCTCGCCAATGGCCTGCTGGTTAAAAATCAATTGCGGCAGATCTTTGAATTCCGATTTGAAAAAGTAGAATCATTATGGGGTAAATGGAAGAATGAGCAGCAGAACCAAATCGAATTTAATTGAGATTTAACTTGATGAAACAATTTATTTATTTGGGTTAATTTTAGATGTGTATTTGTTAAGTAGACTGTCCATCATTCATTGTATTTTTTCGTCCGCTTTCTACACCCGTCTAACAGATATATAGCTGCCCATTTTTACGTAGAAAGTTTTTAGAATATATTAATTACTTTTTTCCCCAATTTCGAATTAACCTGATGAATCCATATATCGCCAAAACTGTTAGCAAAATCAGTATCCACTCTGAAATTTTAGGGGTCATTACTTCTTGTGTTTTTTGGTCTGTTCTGATTAAAAAATAATTTTTATTTTAATGTATTGTCATCGGTCTGTGATCCTGCAATACTTAATATACCGGAAATTTTACAATTCACTCAGATATTTCGACAGTTCACTCTTATAACGGCGGTTTTTATAATAATTTTTAATCATTATTCTTTCTTTCCTGTTGTGATCTACTCGGAATGGGTAATTAAGAAGCATCCCGTACAAAACCAACACGTAGAAAATGACAAATTCAACTGCAAATTTGGAGACGATTCGTAAAAGTTATGCCGGTATTTTTGCCAGCCTGGAAAGGACCTGTGCATATTTTGGAGTAGAATACTATCTGGTCGGACCGAGATCTGTGGACATACAGACGCAAAACATTACCGGATTGAACAACACGGGTTCGGGAATTGATTTCGTTATTGTGATGAATGATCAGTCCTCCTGGAACAAGATTATTCAGTACTTAACTCAAAAGGAACATTTCTACCAGGAAAAAAATAATTCCCATCAATTTTACCTCCGCGGTACACGGGTGAATTTGAGCGAAGGGAAGAATGACCTGCCGGCAGACCGTTGAGAACGTTTTTATTTCATTTGCATTTCCTCCACGCCGGTCCAGTTTTCAGGAATACCCATATTCAGGTATTGATTTGATTTCCCAAGAAATAACCGACTGCTGAAGTCCTCTGGATGTATTTCCAATACCTGCTGGAATGTACTGGCTGCTTCCTGAAAGGATTTTCCGAAATAAGCGGATACGCCCTGTTGATAATAGGGGAGGGCATTGAGTTTTTTTGCCAAATCCCCCGCATCACTGTCATTGAAACATTCGTAAATACTGATGGGCGCCTGTTTTCCTTTCAGCTGAATCAATCCCAGATGGCGGTAATGAAAAATTTCCGGGGAGTTTAAATTATTTACACTGTTCTCACTCAGAAGAATGCCCACTTTATAATATTTAGTCAGACTTTCCAGTCGCGAGGCAATATTAACCGCATCGGCGATGGTCGCGGCGTCCATTCTTTCATGATCTCCGGTGATGCCCATAATGAGCGGGCCCGTATGCATCCCTACGCCAATTTTGATAGGCGCATGATGATCCAACGCGCGGGTCGCATTCAGTTTACGTACGGCGGCCTGCATATCGATCGCTGCGCCCAGGGCATCCGCAGCATTATTGGGGAAGATAGCCATGATCGCATCGCCCAGGTATTGATTGATAAATCCATTGTGCGCCCGTATAATGGGTCCCATTAGTACGTTGAACGCACACACAAAACGGAAGTTCTCGTCCGGGGTCATCTGTTCTGCCAGGGTTGTGTATTCCCGGATATCAGAAAACAATACCGTGACAATTTTTTCTACCTGATCACCAAGTTGTATGTCAGTAATGACCTCTTTTCCGAGTGACCGGATAAAAGCGTGGGGGACAAATTTATTGGTGACTTCATAAATGCGGCGCATGGATTCTTCTCTTTCCTTGGCCTCGCGGATATTTTTTTCATACAATAAAGCGCTCTCAATCGCCGCGGCCGATTGCAGTGCCATCGTAATTAAAAATTTCAAGTCAGCCGCCGAATACGAAATCTGTTCGCGACTGCCGAGCATAATCGCACCCATCATCCGGTGTTTCACTTTCAGGGTGGCATATAGCAGCGACTGAACTTCCGGAAGAATGATCCCGGCTCCTTTGAGCGCCGACAGGTCGCCCACAATATCGGATTGCCCGGTCTGCGACATATGTAATAAGAGTTCTTCTTTCGAAAATAATTTGTCCGGATTCAAGATCAACTCGCCCGTTGAAGCCAACACATCGATGGAGTTACTCTCTTCATTCCATAAAATCAGAATACCCGAATCGGATTTAATGAGTTGCCCTGCTTCGTCCAGGGCGATCGCCGCAATATTAGTTTGTCCGATCGTCTGCGCTATTTTTTCCGAGAAATTAAAAATCAGATTCACCTCCTGATAGAGCGTTAATACTTCTGCTCCCAGATTTTTTTTATCTGCTTCTTTTTGCACCAGGACATGGAGCAAAGACGCGATGAGCGTCGACGAAGCATCGCCGGTTACCCATCCGATGATTTCTTCTTCATTATGAATGGGTAACCGAAAACTATATTCGGCCTGAAGCTGTCCGAATAATATTTTTCGCGAACTGTCTTCAACAAAAAGTTCGGCATTCAATGCCGTTACAAGTTCCGATAATAGAGCATAGGCTTCCGATTTCGGAGCAAGAATATTTCGGATATTAATTTTGGGCATGGCAGAAGCTATTTATTCAAACCCAATACGTCACGGGCTTTGCTGAGGAGCACTTCCGGATTAAATGGTTTGGTCATGTAGACATCGGCGCCGACTTCCTGCCCTTTCAAACGATCTATTTCCTGGCCTTTGGCCGTTAACAATACAATATAAATATCATTTAAAGCAAGTTCTTTTTTAACGCGCTGGCACACTTCCATGCCATTCATTTTGGGCATCATCACATCGAGAAAAACAAGTTGCGGTTTTTCTTCCCGAATCATTTCCAGCGCTTCGGCGCCATTTACGGCCGTCAGTAAGATAACCCCTTCGTCTTCCAGATCCTGCAGGGTTTGTTCAATCAACATCCGGATATGCGGCTCATCATCAACAATTAAAATTTTCTTTTCCATCGAATAGTTGCTATTGGTAGATTAAAAATAAAACGTTTTCCATGCCTTTCTCGAATCGAAGGGTCCGGACGATTTCCTGCTTGTCAGAAAAAACAGAGTTCAGAATGATTATATCCGGCTGATTGGCAATTGCTTTTTCCATTAATTCTTTTCCGTTGGACTCCAGCACCTGGTATCCGCGGGCCTGCAGGACGTCGGTCAGCGTCCGAATCGTGTCGGCATCTTCGTCGACTACCAGTACCTTTTTCTTTGATTTACCTTGTTCGAGCAAATGACCAATTTCAGAAAATAATAAACCAGTATCGATTGGTTTGGTGAGGTAACGATCGACGCCGATTCTAAAACCGCGGGATTTATCCTGTACGATCGACAAAATGATAATGGGAATCTCCATCGTTTGCGGATCATTCTTTAAGATCGCAGCTACATCAAAACCATTCATCTCCGGCATCATCACATCGAGTATCACAAGGTCGGGGCGCTTCAAACGAATTTTCGCAATCGCTTCCTTGCCGTTCGCGGCTTCGTCTACGTGATAGCCAGCTTCTCCCAACTCCTGTTTCAATAGTGAACGAATACCATCATCATCATCGACTACCAATATCGTTGCTTCTTCATTGGTTTGCAGGGTAGGGTGGGATTGTGCCACGCGTTTTTTTAATTGTTGCAGGAGCTCATTGAGCGGCATGTGACCCAGTGCTTTTTCTTCTCTGTTGATGGCCGGCAGCATAAAATAAAACGTACTGCCCTGACCCAATTCACTCTCCAGCCAGATTTTCCCATCATGATGTTCTACAATTTCCTTGCAGATGGGTAGTCCCAGTCCGGTGCCCTTCGGTTTATCGGTGAGGGTATCGCCAACCTGTTTAAACTGTTCGAATACTTTATCATGATCAGCAGGCGCAATACCAATGCCCGTATCGGTGATGCCGACAACGACGGCACCCTCTTTAAAATACAGGCTACAGGTAACGGCGCCCTGTTCCGTAAATTTCACTGCGTTCGATAAGAGGTTCACGACTACCTGAATTAATTTATCACGGTCGCCGGAAACATTGGGCAGATTGGGTTCGATAATTTTATCTAATTGCAGATTTTTTTGTTGAAAAAGCGCAGAAGTGGCCGCAATGGCGCGGTCCATGACTTCGGCCATCGGAACGGCTTCCATGTTCCATTCCATTTTACCGGCTTCGATTTTCGCCAGATCCAGCACATCATTGATTAGATTGGTGAGCCGTTCGCCTTCGGCGATCACTACACTTAAATTGGCAGAAATCTGGTTAATCGTTTTGACCGTTTTCGGATCTGATTTATCGGTCAGCGGAAAAATTTTCTCCTCCAGACTTTTTCGGGTTATGCGGGTAAAACCCAACACAGAAGTTAGCGGGGTGCGGAGTTCATGACTAACCGTAGACAGGAATGCACTTTTTGCCGCATTGGCTTCTTCCGCCGTTTTCCTTGCAGCATCTGCTGCTGTATTGGCCTGTTTTACTTCTTCATATAAACGGGCCTTGCGGATGGCAACGCCCACATTTGCTGCAATTGTCGTGAGCAGATACTTATCTTTTTCGGCGAAACGATTTTCTTCTTTCGTACTTTGAATACTTAGCACCCCGATAATCTCATCACTCACCGGTATGGGAACACCCAGATAGGAAGCGGCCGGCAGACCAACGCGGTCGATACCCAGTTCAGTCGTCTGTTCATGCACTTCTTTATTGATCAACAGGGATTCGCCACTTAAAATAATTTTAGAAGTTAATCCCTCACCCAATTTTAATGGCTGCATATTGTCGCCATACTGATAGGGGAAATTGATAATTTTTGTTTTCTTATCCAGTAATCCGATGTATACGATATTAGCTTTAAAAAGATCGCGGAGCTGATTGCCTACGAGTTCAATTAATTCACTTAAATCTGCTTGGCTCACCAACGCCTGACTAATCTGATTGATGGTTGTCAGCTCATCGGCCTGTTGTTTTACCTGCAGGGTGCGTACCTGCACTTTTTCTTCGAGCAAACTATTTTCCTTTTGTAATGCCGTGGAGCGGTATTTATTATATCCAAAGATGGCGCCGATCAAGGCAAGGACGTATAACACATACATCCACCATGTTTGCCACCAGGGCGGAAGGACCGAAAATTGAAAACTGACCGGAACACCCCAATGGCCGCTTGGATTCGTGCTTCGAACTTTGAACGTATAATTTCCGGGCGACAGATTCAGGTAGTTATCTGTAAATGTTTTATTTGAAAAAGGACTCCACACTTTATCAATTCCCTCCAGCACATAGGAATAAAGAACGGTCGGGTTTCTTCCCAGATGTTGCTGGGCAAACTGAAACTGAATATAATTCTGATTATAAGGAAGCCGCAGATTAACCGGCATCGCATTAGATCCGGATACACTGTCCCATTGCATACCAGCGGGCCGACCCAGATCGGCGGCTGTGGGTTGCTCTCCTTTTACGTAAAAATGGCCGCCACTCCAAAGGGTATCTTTGTCGGACAGTGAAAAAGGATTATTAAAATTCTGCTTATGATTCATTACCGAAAGTCCCACGATGGAAACGGGAAAGGTTGACTTTGATTCCCTTATCCCCGAAATGATGGTAATACCTTCGCCTCCCCATAGATATTCATCTTTTTTTGTAATGATGTTTGTGTTCCAGTTATTGGTCGAGTTCACCAGGCCCTCTGAACCTTCCAGGCTTGCGATATGCCAGGTCCCCTCCGTTTTATTTGTTGTGCTGTCTGTATTCCAGGGAGGCGTAAGGATATTTGCTTTACTCTGCGAGCCGACGACCACTTTGCCCTTATACGGGATCATGGAGCTTATCACGTTGTTAGATAATCCCTCTTTGGTTGTAATTGTTGTGAGGCTCGCGTTTTTTGTATCAGCAATGTAAACTCCCTGGTCGGTACCAATCCACATCCGGCCGGCATCATCCGGCATCAGGATTTTAAAACAAGTATCTCTTAGTCCGGCACCCTGAAAAATATTTCGAAGGGTCCCTTTTTCTATATCAATAATATCCACCCCTTTGGTGTACGTAGCGAGCCAAATTCTGTTTTGATTATCAAGCCGGACATCTAATATATTATTTTCACTTATTCCCTGTGTGACCCCTGAATGAAACAACATTTTTGTGACAGAATCGATCCGGTCTATGCCCAGTGACGGACCGGTAAACCAAGTATCCCCTTTGATATCTTTTATCACAGTATAAATCGTATCGCTGGTGAGTCCCTCTTTCTTTCCCAGATGTTCCATGATTTGGTGAACCGGGTCTATCACATCAAATCCACCATCTGTAGAAATCCAGATTTTTCCATTTTTTTCAAGGATGTTCTGGATAAAATTGTCTCCTAAGCCCGTCTGCTTATTTAATATCCGGATTTTCTTTTTTTCTCTATCTAAAATTTGTATTGCATCGGTGGAACTGGTGGCGCCCATCCATATTTTCCCTTGTGAATCTTCTAAAATCGTAGATATAATTCTGGTGTCGCCCGCATGAACGGTGGCGCCATTGTCATCGATTATACCAATCCTTCCGCTGAAAGTACAAGCCCAGATTCTTTTTTTAGAATCGAGCATTACATCCAGCGTAAAATCCTCTGAGATTTCGTCCTTGACATCGAATACACGATATTGATTTTTTTCCGGGTTAAGAACACGCAGACCGCGGTTGGTCCCGATCCAGAGTTGATTTTTAGTATCATACACCATACGATAAGCGATGCTCAGGTCCGGTTCCTGCCTTTTGCCATAGGTGGTGATCGTACCTTTTGCGAGATCCACTGCGTTCACGCCGCCATCATTAAATACAGCCCATACCCGGCCACTGGGATCTCCGGTAATCGCCCGAAGGGTATCACTGCCGAGGCCGTTTATTCTATTCAGTCTCCGGATTTTGTTTCTTTCCGGATTAATGATATTGATGCCGTTCTCGGTAGTCAGCCATATATTTTTCTGATGATCCTCATATACACCCCATGCGCCATTGGCGGGGAGACCGCTACTCCGGCTCAGGTTTTTGAAGGTCAGCGCCTGCGGATCCACCCGGACAACGGTATGACTCGCTATCCGGGAAATCCAAATGAAACCGGCAGCATCCTGAATCATTTTTGGAACGAGTGGAACAACGGTATGGATTTTATCCGAATATTGGATTGTTCCCTTCGCTTCGTCTATAAAACCGAATTTCGAATCGTTAATAAACCAAATTCTTCCCTGCCGGTCCTCCATCAGATTAACGGCCACCTGGTTTTCGTATACCTTAAAATACTCTCCGTCATACCGATAGATACCCCGATTCGTCCCAATCCAGATAAAACCCTTTTGATCTTCTAAAGTGCAGAATGTTCTATTCACATTTAGTCCCATGGCAGCACCCATTTCGGATACGGAACTGGACGGCCTTTTTTTCGGGATCAGTAAACCGGCCTTGACAAGTATCGGTGGCTCCAGAACATCTGTCTTAAATCCAAGCGTAACGGATGGTATTTTGTCGAGATTGAATACCGTATCGGGCAATTGATTATAGTCAAAATGAACCACGGATGGCGGACTGTCGAACGTTTTGAAACCCGTTGTATCATAGGGGAGAGAAGGCAGGGCATTCAGATCCATTTTTCTGATGAAAGGTTTCACAACCCCGGATTTCGCCGATACCCAACTGAGTTTTCTGGGTTCGCTGATTTTCAGCGGTGCTGTTACTGGCTGGGGATAGGAGCTGTCACTAACGGGAAATGGGATCTCCGCCGTTTGGTTTCTACAGGATGAAAAGGCGGCCAAAACGATCATCGCACTGGCCAGCAAAGACAGGGAGGGGTTCACTTTTCGCATAGCAATTCTTCTATCAGACAGAAAGATAAAGAAAG
This sequence comes from Bacteroidota bacterium, assembly GCA_043780315.1. GTDB lineage: Bacteria > Bacteroidota > Bacteroidia > Chitinophagales > Chitinophagaceae > Puia. Next base: position 9,708 of record JAYWCS010000144.1, read on the forward strand.
TCTGCTATTATATCAGCTTCCGGCAGTCAATATATGCATGATTTATCTGGTTGCAAACGGGGAGGATGCTTGCGGTTATGAAAGGTTAGCGTTCGTACTTAGCCCAGGGATCATTTCATGAATTTTACAATCGCCAGAACACCGCCCAAAATAGCGATGAATTGTACCACGCTGGTTCTGAAAATAGTTCTATGTATATCCGCTTTGTACTGTTCCAATTTGATTTCTAAGGAATGGAAATCGGATTGCAATGATTGGAAACCTATTTTTAATATTTGTAACGCATCTTTCACAGATTGAATGTCTAATTTTATTATCTGGACATCATTTTTTAATAATTGCACATCGGTCTTTAATATTTGTACGTCCTCTTTCAGTGACTGCACATCGGTCTTTAATATTTGTACGTCTGATTTTAATAGCTGCCCATCTGTTTTTAATAAACTGATATCATTCTTGGTTGCGAGCAATTGTAAATTGTTTTGGGATTCTGACCCAACGATCTCTCTGATTTCATAAACAAATTCAGCTGCTTTATCATCCGGCAGACTTAATTCCCTCCGGAACAGGTCATACAATTTGATATGGTTGATAGTCATTTCCACAAAAATATAATTTCCGCTAAAATATTCAGTATATAAATCATAAAAAGGGTTAAAAAACGGTATAAAATAAAGATTTTACGTTGCTTGTTTTGACTCAAACCGATATTCTTTGGAGATAGGGCAATCATACCCCCCTAATATTAAAATCTTATCATGAAGGAATGAATGGGAGGGGTATATCGGATTTAATTCCGACTTTTGATCATAATAAAAGAATGACTGAAAAAACATTTACAGATCAGGTTGCGATAATTACAGGTGCTGGTCAGGGGATCGGTTTCGAAATTGCCCGCCAGCTCACTGCAGTCGGTGCTTCGGTTATTTTAAATGATATCGACCCTGAATTGACTGCCCGGGCTTGCGACGAAATTCAAAAATCGGGTGGTAACTGTTTGCCTTTTGCCGGCGACGCATCGGATATAACATTTATTGAACGGTTGATACAGGAGGCTGTTTCAAAATTTGGTCAGCTCAACATGGCCATTGCCAACGCAGGCATTACTTTATTTGGTGAATTCCTAACGTATCCTCCCGACGATTTTCGAAAGGTGATGGACCTAAATCTTTTCGGTACTTTTTTTTTAACCCAGCGGGCGGCGATACAAATGAAAAAACAAGGGCGCGGGGGTCGTATACTGCTCATGTCGTCGGTAACCGGTCATCAGGCGCATAAAAATCTCGCGGCCTATGGCATGACCAAAGCCGGTATTGAAATGTTCGCGAAAAGTCTGGTGGTGGAACTTTCTTCGGATAACATTAGTATCAATACCATTGCGCCGGGAGCAACCCTTACTGAACGAACCCGTGCGGAGACAGACTATGAAAAAACATGGTCACGCATCACACCTTTGGGCAAACCCGCAACCGTGGCGGACATCGCCCATGCGGCGTTGTTTTTTTTGTCACCGGCATCGGGCCACATTACCGGACAGAGCTTAATTGTAGATGGGGGATGGACGGCTACAAGTCCGACCCCGTATTGAGGCGGGTCATGGAAGACGCTTTCGACGACTTTGGCAGAAGTCATTCCAACGTTCAATAAGCAACGATTTATATCACAGATTTTTACGGATGATTTTACTCAAAAAAAATTGAAGGCCCGACGGCGGCATACGAGTGTGGTACTGCGCGCTTTTATGGCGTCTGATTTTAGTCAGGCTATAAAATTTTGGAGAAACGGATTGTTCAATTTAAGAAAAAAGGGGTTGGCGAAGACAATATGGTCACTACACAAAAATGAAAAAGTTTGGCGCTGGTCATGTGAAGGCAGCAGGCCGCGTTTATCGCGGGCCATGGACATTCCGGCATTAAAACCGGATCTGTAAAGAAACCGATGCAATCATACACTATGAAATGAAACGTGCGGCCGTTCCCGGAAATACACAATTATAATCTCCAGTCAACAATCCGATTCACCCATTCCGACTGATACGGAGCCGTTACTTTAATGTAGTTGTCGGTATACCCTTCCATCAGGGCCTTGTCGCGATTGCGTTCGAACAGTACTTTACGGGTTTGTCCGCCGTGCAGCGCGGTGAAGAATTGTAATTTCTGAAAAGACAGGTTACGCAGGATTTTGTTTCTCTCCTGCCGCAAAGGCACCGGCACAACCGGCTTCATATCAATCGCCCGGGTATCGCTACGCTCCGAATAGGTGAATACATGCAGGTAGGATATTTCCAGCGAATGAATGAAGTCGAGGGTCTCCTGAAAATCTTCGTTCGTTTCTCCCGGAAATCCAACGATCACATCGGCCCCGATCGCCGCATGTGGCATTCGTGTTTTAATACGCGCCACGCGGTCTGCATATAACGCGCGCGCATAACGGCGACGCATAGCCGCTAATATTTTGTCGCTGCCACTTTGCAGGGGAATATGAAAATGGGGCATGAAGCGGTCGCTGTTGGCAACCAGTTCGATGATATCGTTGGTGAGCAGATTGGGCTCAATAGAAGAAATCCGGA
>JAYWCS010000145.1:0-2017 GCA_043780315.1 Bacteroidota bacterium
TGAAATTCTCAAGGTCAGATATTCAGCCGCTGATTCAAATCCGGCATGAAAAAATAATCAGAGAGGATATTGCGTACGCGCAAATCACCATCAAAGACAACGGCATTGGATTCGAGCAGCAAGATGCAGAAAAAATCTTTCACAGCTTTTCCCGGTTGCATGCAAAAGACGCATATGAAGGAACGGGTCTGGGTCTTTCCTTGTGCAGAAAAATAGTCACCCGTCACCAGGGCATTATTAAAGCCAGCGGCCAGCTCCAGCAGGGCGCTGTATTTGTAGTACAATTTCCGTTAGAACCGGTGATGGGATAAAAAAATCGTCCCGGTGAATCCGGGACGATGACTGCTATAACCAAAAGGAAAACTGCTAAACTTTTTTCAGATCATCTAGTTCCACTCATTATTTACGACCACGTTGGGGTTGTAATTTTTTTCAATATCCGGAATAGGAAAAAGCACATTTTTATCCTGGAAGGGTTGTGTGCCATCCCCAGGTTCAGCCGCTCTTTCCCCATTGATTACATCTTTAGCAATCCCCCAACGAATGAGATCGAAATAACGTAACTGTTCTCCGGTAAATTCGAGCTGGCGTTCCCGGATCAGAATCGACAGCGCCGTTGGCTGATCGGTGAGGGAAGGATACAGAACAGCCCCTGCGCGTGCCCTAACCTGATTAATCAGATCCAATGGCTGACTACCTGAATTACCGAGCTGAATGTAGGTTTCCGCCAGCATCAGCAACACATCAGCATAACGGATAACCTGTCCGTTAATCGGACTCTGCGGACCATTCAGTGTTTTTACTGAATCATAATATTCATATTTCTTCCATTTAAAATCACCTTGTGCGTCTGTCGGATCGAATGGAAAAGAATAAGGGCCGGGGCCGCCATTGGCTACACTGCAGTTTCTGCAGTAAAGCGTATCGCCACCGCTTGCTTTGTTACCATAGAAAGTTTGCATCGCCCGGGGATCATGATAAGATACCGATGTAACCGGGTTTGGATAAGTAAATGCATTCACGGCTGCATTTGAAATATAGACATTGTTCCAGTCGTTAAATCCATATTCCTGCGCACGATCGGAATGGGTCGCTTTACCGCCCCATGTTTCCTGACCGCCGAAAACATAATACTGATTACCGATTCCCCAGTCTGTCCACGGTGCATTCATAATCTGGAATATATTTTCCGGACTGTTCTGATTGGTCACACTGAACAGGTTGCTGTAATTCGGATCCAACATATAAGAATAAGGGGCCTGTGTCAATTTTGTCAGCGTCGTTTGCGCATCACTCCATTTTTTTTCATAGAGATAGGTTCTTCCTAACAGAGCCAGGGCGGCGCCCTGCGTCGCTCTGCCCAAATCGGTACTGGAATACGTCAACGGCAGATCTGCCGCAGCCGCGGTCAGTTCTGTTTCAATAAAACTCCAGATGTTTGCAGCAGGTGCGCGGGAAGTATAATTATTAGCCACGATACTGTCATAGGCCGTGATTAGTGGCGCATTTCCCCAGAGAAAAACAATATTTAAATATGCATACGCGCGCAAAAAACGTGTTTCGGCAACATATTGTTTCACTATTTGCTGGTCTGCCGGATCCTGCGGATTCCATGCATTCACGCGGTTCAACACAACGTTGGCGCGAAATATCATGCGATATAATGAACCCCATAACTGACCAATCTGTGTTTGATTGGTACCAAACTGGTTCGTCGCCAGCTGGGCCAGATCACCCTGCATATTAGTGGTTCTTTTGGCATCATAATCCAGCAGGTCGAATATAAAATAATATTCGCGCGACCAGAGGCCCTGATGCAACAGGGTGGCATAAGTTGCAATCGTTGCCTGATTGATTGCCTCTTTGGTAGTAAAATACGTGGTGTAAGAATATTGGTTCTGGCTTTGAATATTAATTAATAGGATTAGGTATTACGAACTCAAAGCTAAGATAGGGGGACTAAAATAGCTAAATATATTAGTATATTTGAGCTAAAACTATTAGTCATGTTTCAGGG
>JAYWCS010000146.1:0-4547 GCA_043780315.1 Bacteroidota bacterium
ACCGATACCCAGGATGTCAGAAAATGTATGCGCTAGTCGATTGTAATAATTTTTATTGTTCCTGCGAACGGGTATTTCAGCCCAACCTGGAAGGCCGGCCGGTGATTGTACTATCGAACAACGACGGCTGTGCCATCTCCCGCAGTGACGAAGCCAAACGACTGGGAATCGCCATGGCGGCACCAGCTTATATGATGAAAGAATTAATTGATCAACATAATATAACTGTATTCAGTTCAAATTATACTTTATATGCAGACATGAGTAATCGGATCATGGAAACCCTGACGGACTTTGTTCCGAAAATCGAAATATATTCGATCGATGAAGCCTTTCTGGACCTGCAGGAAATGACGCACACCGATTTGTCCGAACTCGCCGGGAGGATACGGCAAACGATCCGAAGAAATATTGGCATTCCGGTTTCGGTGGGATTGGCGGCGACGAAAACGCTGGCAAAAATGGCTAACCGGTATGCCCGGAAAAAACAGCCGGAGACGGGCGTTTACTGGGCGTCCGATCCGGCACGCACAGAAGAAATGTTGCAGGCCACCGCAGTTGGTGATATCTGGGGCATTGGTCACCAGTATGCGTTGCTGCTCTTGCGCGCAGGATTTAAAACGGCCGCTGATCTGGCTCGCGCCCCAGACGACTGGATCCAGACCCATTTGTCGGTCGTGGGTCTTCGTATTTTGTATGAACTGCGCGGCGTTCCGTCGATTCCCTGGGAAGGAAAAAAGGCAGCCAGAAAAAATATCTGTACGTCGCGCTCTTTCGGCACCCGTATAGGAGATAAAGCAGGGCTCGCCGAAGCGATAGCCAATCATGCGGCGGCCTGTGCCTCCAAACTGCGGTCGGATAAAACATGCTGTCGACGGCTGCAGATTTTTATTCAGACGAGTCCTCATAAAACCGACCAACCGCAATACCGGCGTTCCATCGATCTGGAACTCGAGCGGGCTTCCAATCATACTGGCGAGATTATTCAGCGGGCGCTGCAGGGGCTCGAGCTGATTTTTAAACCAGGTTTTCAGTATAAGAAATGCGGTGTGACGGTGATGGATATAGTGACGGAATCGGTGCTGCAGACCAGTTTTTTCGATGTCTCGGACCAGCAAAAAAATGCAACCGTTATGAAAACCATGGACCAGATCAACCGGGACCTCGGCAAAGACATGTTGCGTACTGCGGCGCAGGGTTTCGAAAGAAAATACAAACTGAAGGCCGAATATCATTCTCCGCATTACACAACCCGGATGGACGAGATCCTGAAAATCAGGATTTGATTGAACCATTCCTTTCTTATCTTCGAAAACAATTCTATTTTATGAAATCGATTGTTTCGCTGATTTGCGTTTTATTATTGATTCAATTTTCCAATGGTCAATCTGTCAATGACGAGTTGTCCAATCGTGTTCAAACAAATAACGGAATGCTATCGGGGGAATCGGTTTCAGGCATCAGAACTTTTCTGGGTATACCGTACGCCCAACCTCCCGTAGGCAATTTGAGATGGAAAGAACCACAGGCCGTCAAAAACTGGGAAGGCATCCGCAAGGCAAACCATTTTGGTCCGCGCGCCATGCAGCTGCCGATTTACAGCGACATGCAATTTCGTTCCGACGGGGTGAGTGAAGATTGTCTGTATCTGAATATCTGGACTTCCGCTAAGTCCATGACAGATTCACTGCCGGTACTCGTTTATTTTTATGGGGGCGGTATGAAGGCAGGAGATGGCTCTGAATATCGATACGATGGGGAGAGCATGTCCAGAAAGGGCATCATCTCTATTACGGTTAACTACAGACTCGGCGTTTTTGGATTTTTAGCATTGCCGGAACTGAGTAAAGAATCTCCTCATCATGCATCCGGTAACTACGGTCTGATGGATCAGACAGAAGCCCTGCGCTGGGTGAAAACAAATATTGCCGCTTTTGGTGGTAATCCCAATAATATTACCATCGATGGCGAATCGGCTGGGTCCTTTTCGGTTTGTGCCCAGATGATAACACCGCTTTCAAAAAATTTATTTACCGGAGCCATCGGTGAAAGTGGCGCCGTGCTGGATTTCGAAACGCTGCCCACATTGGCAACAGCCGAGAAAACCGGGATGCAGTTTGTTCAATCCCTGGGTAATGGGTCTTTGGCAGACCTGCGCGCGATGCCGGCCGATCAGGTATTAACTGCAACGGTGAAGGCCCGGATCGAAGATTTTCCAATGGATGTAGATGGGTATTTTTTTCCTGAATCGCCGCTGGACATTTACAAATCCGGCCGGGTATCGCGTGTTCCGCTGCTGGTGGGATGGAATGCACAGGAACAGGACTGGCATGCCATCCTCGGCGAGATGGCGCCGACCAAAACAAATTATATAAATGCCGTAAAAAAAATGTACCCCGCAGCGGCCGATCAGATTTTAAAAGTATATGCAGTGAATACAGATGCCGATGTGCAGGACGTTGCAACCGATTTGGCCAGTGACCGTTTTATTGTTTTTGGCACCTGGCGTTGGGCTGAAATGCAGTCGAAATTAAATGCAACCGTCTATCGTTATATTTTTACAAAACCAAGACCGGGCAGCACGGGCGCGGTTCATTCAGCTGAAATAGAATATGCATTGGGTAACCTTTCCAGCAACCGCGTATATTCATGGGAGCCGGATGACTACCGCGTTTCAGCTGTTATGCAAACCTATTTTCTGAATTTTATCAAAACCAGAAACCCGAATGGGCTTGGCGTACCTTATTGGCCCGTATACCAAAGCTGGCAAAAGGATCCGGTAATGTATATCGGGGCGGAAAGCCACCGCGGACCGGATAAAGGCAGGGATCGCTTTTTGTTGCTCGAAAAACTTTCTGATAAAACAAATTAAAAGCTGGCACTGTTTTTTCAATAATTGATTATATCGAATTTAAAATTAAATGAAATGGTTATGAAAAAATTAAGCGTGGCATTGTTCTTTCTTTTTGGCGTATTGTTAACATCTCAGGCGCAGATAGATAGTACAGTAAAAAAAATAGGAAATAAAACGGCGGAAATCGCTTCCAAAGGCAAATCGGATTTGGTGGATGTGATTTATAAGGATAAAGTGGGCGCTCAGGGACAGACGATTTATATCGACCACAGTTCAAAATACTACTACGTTGATAAGAAGGGTAAAAAAGTATATGTCGCAAAATCTACACTAATGAATAAACCAAAAAAATAATATGCACGATCTACGCGCAGATGGGGAAATTCATCGGCATAGATCAATGCTTATCTATTGATTGGTTTCGTAATTCAAACACATGCAGGCTCCTTCGGGAGCCTTTTTTTTATATTGAAATCGAACGAAAAAATCGCGGTTGAAGGCGATTTTTCAAAAAAACAGTTTGCTGAAAATCGATTCACTCCCCGATATCTGCATTTCATCCAGCATATCAAACAACACGGTTATATTGATTTTTTCTCAGAGAATCACATTCCTACTTTGCACTTAACTAAATTAAATACGTATGCAACAATTTAAATTCAGATTAGATTATTTATTGGGAATTAGTAAATGGATGGCAATGATGCTCATCCTGTTTGCGTTTAGCACCTCCTGCAAAAAAAGTAATAACAATTCAAATCCACCAGCAACTAATACGATTACGGATATTGTTTCCACCAATAGCAATTTCACTATTTTAAAAGCTGCCGTTGTAAAAGCCGGACTGGCAACTACCCTCAGCAGTACCGGCCCGTTCACCGTTTTTGCACCATCCGACACCGCCTTTATGGGCTCCGGTATCACGCTCAGCGTCGTGAATAGTTTATCAGCGACTCAGCTAAGCAAAATTTTGTTGTATCATACGATCGCGGCTAAAATACTGGCAGCAAATGTTCCGGTGGGACCGAATGCAAAAGTGATTACGGCCAGTATGGATTCCGTGTTTGTGACCAACAATGCCAACGGCGTTTTTGTAAACGGCATACCGGTAGTACAGGCCAATACCATGGCTAGTAATGGTGTCATTCACACCCTTGCACGTGTTTTAATGCCACCCGTTGGAAATATCGTGCAGACCGCTCAGGCAGATACTATGTTTACCTATCTGGTAGCTGCCATACTTCGTGCCAGCCAGGGTAGCGTCGATGTCGCTAAGCTTTTGTCATCCGGTGGAATTTTCACGGTTTTTGCGCCAACGAACAATGCGTTCCGTGCGGCAGGTTATGCAACCATCGACGATATCAACGCAGCCGATCCGGCAACATTAACCAGTATTCTTACTTATCATGTAATTGCCGGACGTGTTTTCTCTTCAGACCTGTCTGAAGGCTTAATGCCTGCCACTTTGAATCCGGAAAAGGTAACCATTACCCTGGCCGGCGGCGCCGCGGTGAAAGGGTATAGCAATACCACAAAATCAAATATTATCGCTACTAATATTGTCGCCAGCAATGGTGTTATCCATGTGATTGATCAGGTGTTACTGCCTTAAGTAATCGCCTCTACTGAAAACCAACCCACCTCGCCTCGCTCAGGTAATGCCTGAAAGCGGAGGGGTGGGTTTTTTTATAAA
>JAYWCS010000147.1:0-6468 GCA_043780315.1 Bacteroidota bacterium
TCAAAAAAAGAAATTACAAAATCCTTAACATGCCGATGTCCATTTTATTTATTGAATCAGAAACAATTAGCTTGATTTCTGTAAAATGTCAACCGAACGTGTACCACTAAATTAGAATCCTCGGGGAGTGTTTTCGGAAAATTCACTCATAAAAATTAGATCATGGAAATAAAACCTCAAAAGTCCACAACAGAAAACTTTCCAATAAACGCAACCACGAATCACTAGATAATATAACCCCGGCTGATGTATACTGGGGCAGAAAAGATCAGATCCTTACGCGAAGAGAAAAAACAAAAATCAAGAATAGGAGAACGCGAAGAATCCTGTACGCTACTGAAAAAATTAAAAATAATTTAATCCGATCCCTATAAAACTAAAAATATCAACTAAGCGAAATACTCCTTAAGATACCGGTCCACTTTCTTTGACGACATACATTTTGTAGTCTGATAAGTGAAGAGATTTACTACGCCATCCGGCGCAACGGTTTTTTCCAAATAAAAGCTGCCAATTAACTTCTTTCTCTCAGAACGGTTATTACAGCTTCCCCTTAAAAAAATATCCGAGTCCCCTGCCCGCTTCACTGTACGCGGTTGAAATGCGTTCGTCCGTTGCGTAGTCATTATCGAAAAAACTTCCGCCGGGGGCCTTGCTGACCGAAATCTTTGCAATTACATGGGATTTATTTGCGGTCTCCACGATCCAGGCAACGCCGGATATTTCAGCATTGTGCCGCATGATGCCGATATTAAATCCGGCTTCGGTAAAAGTTGTTTTGAAAATGATCGTATACTTCGCTTTGGGATCCGGTTGAATCGAACTATACTTTTCAAATTCTTTTGTAAATCCGGGCTCGTATAATGATTCACGGTCATCCTTCCAGGCCTTGGCCCACTCGTCGCCTTTTCCGGGTGTTTTTTTATTGTATTCCTGCGTTTTCTTCGTTACATATTCGGCTTCTGTCTGGTGACCCCTTCCCCCCATCGTGATACTGTCATATTTGAATTCGAAGGCTATCGTTTTTTCTGATTTCAACGGGGACAGATCGCCTTCCTCCAGTTTCACTTTCTGAGCGTGTACACGGGCAACAACGATCAGCATTAATGCGATGACAACAATGCGTTTCACTTGATTCATATAATTATTTTTAAGGTTTAATGCCCTAAAAATAAAGAATTGGAATTACTATTTATTTAAAATATTGCGACTTTCAGATTGTGCCCGAAATCGCCCGGCCAGGCAATCACTCTTTAAATATCGGAGCGCTGCCCGATGTAAGATTCTAAGCGATTACTGTTTCAGGAGCTCTTCTTTCAACCGCTGATAATCCGCCGGAATTTGAACGGCTTTTTTCTCTTTGCCAAAGAGAATTTTTACTGATTCGGGAATGGTCACCGGGTGACCGGTAAATTTTTCCACCACATCGGGAAATTTCACCGGATGGGCAGTTTCCAGAAAAAATCCCGCCTCTCCCGGATGCAAATCCAGCCAACGGCGGAGCGCCAGCCAGCCAACGGCTCCATGCGGATCAGCGAGATAATGATGCTCGTGAAAAAGAGATTGAATGGCCGCGCCGGTTTCCCGATCCGATATACTCTCGCTACTCATCATGTTTTTCAGGGACTCGAATGCAGAATGGAATAGCGCCAATACACGCACGAAATTACTCGGATCACCCACGTCCATCGCATTAGAAAAAGTAGATTTCGCTTTCACGGGTTGATAGACTCCCGTTTTTAAAAATTCCGGCACCACAGCATTCGCATTGCAGGCCGCAATAAAATGCTTTACAGGCAATCCTGAATGATAAGCCAGGAGGCCCGCACAGATATTGCCGAAATTACCACTGGGCACTGAAATCACGGGCGGTTTCGTTTTATTTTTCCATTGCTTCCACGCGAGAAAATAATAGATCTGCTGGGGAAGCCAGCGCGCCACATTGATAGAATTGGCCGAAGTCAGAAATATCTTTTCGTTCAACGTCTTATCTGAAAATGCCTGTTTGACCATTTGCTGACAGTCATCGAAACTACCGTCGACTTCCAACGCAAAAATATTTTTCCCCGAAGTTGTCAGTTGTAATTCCTGTATGGAACTCACTTTTCCGGAAGGATACAGAATCACGACCCGCACCCCTTCCACTTCGTAGAACCCACTCGCAACAGCGCCGCCCGTATCACCGGAAGTAGCCACCAAAACGGTTACCGGCTGGTTTTGCCCCTGCATAAAATATCCCAGACAGCGACTCATAAAACGCGCACCGACATCTTTGAAGGCCAGTGTGGGCCCATGAAACAACTCCAGTGTAGAAATATTTGCAGAAACAGGAATCAACGGAATATCGATTGCAATGGTTTCGGCAACAATTTGTCTTAATACTTTTTCCGGAATCGAATCGCCGACGTACTGATGAATCACATTCCAGGCTATTTCTTCATTCGTGTATTTTTCGATCTGAGCGAACCATTCTTTGGGAAATACCGGAATACGTTCGGGAAAAAACAATCCCTTGTCCGACCCGAGCCCCTGAATCGTGGCCATTCGGAAATCAACTTTTTCGGACGGCTTATTGAGATTATAAAAAAGCATGAATGATTAAATTGAAGAATTTTAGATTACCCGTTTTAGACAATACATTTCACACCTTCCTGATTCACGGTCGTCACATAAATATGGTACTGCAGGCCGATGCGGTCGTACACCGATTTCATCACCGAGGCTACTGCCTGGGCCGTGGGTTCGTCCTTACTCAGCATAAAGATGGAAGGTCCCGATCCGGAAATACCTCCGCCGATGGCACCCGCCGCTTTACAATTTGATTTGATTAAATCAAATCCCGGAATGAGGATCGACCGTACCGGTTCAATAATCACATCTTCGAGTGAGCGACCGATGAGATCATAGTCGCTTTGCATCAAACCAGCTACCAGTCCGGCGATATTTCCCCACTGACGAATCGCATCTTTCAGCAATACTTCCTTGCGCAAAATTTCGCGGGCATCGGAGGTCCGTACTTCGATCTGCGGATGCAATACAGTTACATGCAACGGGGGACTGGCTATGGGTATAATATCGAGGGGGAAGATCGAACGGATCAATGTCACGCCGCCGTAAATACAGGGTGCCACATTATCTGCATGTTTTACGCCCGAAGCGACCTTCTCGCCAAACATCGCGAACTTGACCAGATCCTCTTTCGAAAAAATATTACCGAGTAATTCATTCGCAGCCACCACCGCACCCGCTGCACTGGCCGCACTGGAACCAATTCCACTGCCGGGTTTAATCTGTTTGTTGATCGTCACTTCAAAGCCCAGATCCTGATTCAATACAGCCAGCATTTCCAGTAACGGTGCACCGGCGGTATTCATCGCTGGATCCGCCGGTAAGGGGAAATTATCTGTTGTGCGGATAATCACCTGCCGCTGATCCAGCAAACGAACCTCCATGATATCACAGGGTTCTGCCAGACAGAGTCCGAGTACGTCAAAGCCGCAAACCAGATTGGCCACCGTGGCCGGCGCATGTATGGTAATCGATTTCATCATTAAAATTAAGCATTTGCTGCGCGGATGATATCTGCAAAAACGCCGGAAGCCGTAACCTCTGCGCCGGCACCCGCTCCCTTAATCACAAGCGGTTGTTCCGGATATCGGTCCGTATAAAAAAGTACAATATTATCCTTGCCGTATAAATGGTAAAAATCATGGGAGGGACCTACATGCTGCAGACCAACCGATGCTTTTCCGTTTTCATAAGAAGCAACAAATTTCAACTTCTTTCCTTCGGCCACTGCGGCATCCAGTAATTTTTTGAAAGCGGCTTCTTCCTTTTCCATCGCCCCATAAAAATCCGCTACCGATCCCTCGTTACAGGAGGCCGGCAGAAAAACGTTGTTAGTGATATCTTCCATTTCGATCACATTTCCCGCTTCTCTGGCCAGAATCATGATCTTGCGCATCACGTCGGTGCCGCTCAAATCGAGCCGCGGATCGGGCTCCGTATATCCTTCATCCTGCGCCTGTTTCACTACGGAGGCAAATTTTTTCTTCCCGTCATAATGGTTGAATACAAAATTCAGCGTGCCGCTCAGCACGGCTTCTATCTTTCGGATTTTATCGCCGCTCCGTAACAAATCGTTGAGCGTACCGATGACGGGCAAACCCGCTCCCACATTGGTTTCGAAATAAAAGGCAGAATTGTAGGCTTTCGACAAATCCTTCAGTTTTCGGTAATAGACATAGGGCGATGAACAGGCGATTTTGTTACAGGCCACCACGGCAATACTTTTTTGTAAGAGGCTGTCGTAACTCGTGGCCACTTCCGGATTCGCGGTCACATCAACAAAAACGGCATTCCGCAAATTTTTTGATTGAATGATCCGCGTAAAATCCCGCAGCAACATCGGATCGCCTTTTTCCAATTCTTCCGGCCAGGTATTTAAATCGATTCCTTCTTCCTGCACGAACATCTTTCTGCTGTTCGCCAGACCTATAACGCGCACCTGTAAACGCAGATGTTCCTGCAGAAAATCTTTCTGCTGTGCCAGCTGCTGCAGGAGCCGCCGTCCAACGTTGCCAGTGCCGGCAATAAAAAGATTGAGTTGTTTATAGGTGGCCTCAAAAAATTCTTCATGCAAAACGTTGACCGCTTTTTTCACATCTTTGGTAGAAATGACGGCAGAGATATTTCTTTCGGAAGATCCCTGCGCAATGGCCCGCACGTTGATCCCATTGCGGCCAAGGACCCCAAATAATTTTCCACTGATACCGGGATGACTTTTCATATTGTCGCCAACCAGCGCCACGATGGCCAGCTCTTCTTCCACGATCAGTGGTTGCACGGTTCCGGACGCAATTTCAGCGGCAAATACTTCATCGATCGATATTTTCGCGATGGCTGCCTGGGCACTATCGACCCCCACGCAAATGGAATGTTCGGAAGAAGCCTGGGTGATCAGGATCACGTTAATCTGTTCACCGGATAAAGCTTCAAATAATCTTTTTGAAAACCCCGGAATGCCGATCATGCCGCTCCCTTCGAGACTAACCAGCGCAATGCGATGAATACTGGAAATTCCGCGGATACTACTACCGCCGGTATTGCTGGAAACTTTTTCTATCAGGGTACCGGGATCTGCCGGAGCAAAAGTATTTTTGATCCATACCGGAATACCCAGACTCATCACGGGTTGCAGGGTCGGTGGATAAATCACTTTGGCACCAAAATGCGAAAGTTCCATCGCTTCCTGATAAGAAATATCAGGAATCACCCGGGCGGTGCTCACCAGTCGCGGATCGGCGGTCATCATCCCCGATACATCGGTCCATATCTCGATGCGTTCGCTGTTCAAGGCACTTCCAAAGATCGCTGCGGTATAGTCTGACCCTCCACGGCCGAGCGTGCTGGTGATGCCATGGGCATCGGCCGCAATAAAACCGGGTACAATAAAAAGGCGCTGTTCATTCGACAGAAAATAATCCATCATCTTTTTCTTCGTCGCCGGGAAATCCACTTTGGCATTTCCGTATTGGGAATCGGTGACGATTAATTCGCGGGAATCTTTCCAGATTTTCAACACATCGAGCGACGCGAGACCGGCCGATAAAATTCGGGAGGATAATAATTCACCGAAACTCGAAACGCAGTCCTTCGTACGCGCCGACAATTCGCGGAGCAGATAAACGCCTTTGAATATGTCTTCGAGTTCATTGCAGGTTTTCTTCACCATGCTCAGCACACTGCTCTGACAGGTTACCGAAATCAATTCCCGCACGGTATCCAGGTGCCGCTGTTCAATACCCTTGAGCGCAACAGTATAGTTCTCGTCCCCGGCCGCTGCCGACGTGGCGCAATGTAATAAGCTGTCTGTGACACCACCCAGGGCGGAAACCACCACGATGGTTTGATCGATTTCAATGGCTTTGCGAATGATGGCGATGGTTTTACTGATGTTCGCGGCATTGGCGACGGACGAACCTCCAAACTTAAGAACCTGCATAAATAAAAATTGAAAAGAGAAAAATTGAAATAGTAGTGCCGTTTTTTAAAACAGCCCGGGGCCCGAAATGATATGTGTTTGTATAACCCTTAAAGGGTCGTAGTGTAAATAACAAGGGTAACACCGGTTGCGCGGGTAATTGCGGAAATAGGGTTAATATGGATGACCGGGTAATTCACTTTGTAAAACTCAAAACGAAGTTAATGAATAATATTAAAAAAAATAAAACAAATACCTATAATTTGAGCTATATCGCACGATTTTGCGGAATAGCTGCGATTTCTGATTATATATCGCGCAATTTGTTGAAGGAATTTTAAATTTGCTTATGAGCAACCCATCCACCGGACTGCAGGAGTTCAAGAACCTCGTCGGCATTAAGTTCCAGCTGTACAATAGTCTCTTTACCTCTCTCCCCTTTCACCGGATAGAAAAAACGGGTATTTTTTTATCGCTCCTGCTCA
>JAYWCS010000148.1:0-6368 GCA_043780315.1 Bacteroidota bacterium
TACCGGACCGGGCTGAAGGACTCTACAATAAATAGCCGGTTATTTTCATGATCAAAATTCATTTGATAAACAGTCCCGCGCGGAATAACCAAATAATCACCATATCCAAAATTCAGATCTCCATAAACCGTTTTTAGGTTGCCAGATCCTTCATGAACGAAAATCAGTTCATCCGCATCCGCATTTTTATAAAAATAATCAGTCATCATTTCTTTGGGAGCGGCAAGTACTATATGACAATCGTTATTGACCAGAACCGATTTTCGACTTTTTAGATAATCGTTCTCCGGTTTGATGTTAAATCCTTCCAGACTCCGATGAGACAACATCTTTTCTTCTGCGATGCGGGGACTAACATCCAGCGGATGGTCGGTAGCAACAATCTCTGTCGGCGGATGTATATGATATAACAAAGAGTAATCGTTGGAAAAACCTTCGGTTGAAAATAACTCTTCAGAATACAGTGTCCGGTTGGCCTGACGGAATTGCGTATGACGTGTGGACGGGACGGATCCCGAACGGAGATAATGAGACATCGTGTTTGTATTACGTAAATAAGAAAGTGGAAAGGTCGGGGCTAAAATAAATCAGCCCGCATGATCCATGGCCAGTGCCGAGAGCAGGAAACAGTACTTCCAGCGGCGTTTGTCGATCCAATAAGTAAAGTTTCGGTTGAAAGGCATGAACTAAAGGTAGAAAATATTTTGAATCGTATATTAATATCTTACATTTGTTTTACTCCGATTTTATTTGACATTCAGGTTCGCATGAGAATAGTTCCGGAAGGTACTAAAACATTTTTATAGAATGCGCCCAGACCATGCCTTCAAAGTTTTTGCTGATGAACGTGTAAACTACGTATTTCTGCTTATGTCGTTGGCGGCAGATGCTCATCACGCCTGATATTTTTCCCTTCTACTTTATTTTTTCTTTCACGAAATCGCTTATCAACATGAGCATTACAAAAAATATTGTGCAACTGCACGAAGTCGGCATCGGTGATATCGAATGGGTAGGTGGAAAGAACGCTTCATTGGGCGAGATGATCCAGCATCTGAGACCGCTGGGCATTCAGATACCAGATGGATTTGTAGTCACGGTGAATGCCTACACAAATTATATTGCGTTTAATGAGCTTGACAAAAAAATCCGGGAACTGCTGAACGAAATTAATTTCGATAACATCGAATCGCTGCGGAGAGCAGGACTTCAAATCCGGGGTCTCATCCGAAATTCGCATTTTCCCCGCCATCTTTCTCAGGAAATTATTGAATCCTATCAAAAACTTTCCGGGCAATACGGACAGACAGAAACTGATGTAGCTGTACGCTCTTCCGCAACCGCCGAGGATTTGCCCGATGCGAGTTTTGCGGGACAACAGGACACCTACCTGAATGTCCGCGGTCCCGCTGCCTTGATCAACGCTGTCCGCAACTGCTTCGCTTCTTTGTTTACCGACCGCGCGATTAGTTATCGCAATAACTTACACTTCGATCATTTTGCGCTTGGTCTCTCTGTATGCGTCCAAAAAATGGTGCGCTCCGACCTAGGTTGTTCCGGAGTGGCTTTCTCGATCGACACCGAAAGCGGATTCAAAGACGTTGTGGTCATCAACGGGGCTTACGGCCTTGGGGAACTCATCGTTCAGGGTAGTATATCACCGGATGAATTTATTGTGTTTAAGCCGCGGATACAGGATGGTTTTGTGCCCATCATTGAGAAACGACTCGGTAATAAGGATCATCTCATGGTTTATGGCGACGATCCGGACGAACGCGTCAAAATCATCCCCGTCGAAAAATCAGCCCAAAATAAATTCTGTCTCGAAGACCAAGCCATCCTTCAGCTCGCCAGCTGGGTGACACTCATTGAAAAATATTATTCCCGCATAAAAAAACATTGGTGCCCTGTCGATGTGGAATGGGCTGTAGACGGGCTTTCCCACGAACTCTTTATCGTTCAGGCACGCCCGGAAACCATTCACTCGCGTAAGGATAGTTCGACGATGACTGAATATATCATGCAAGCGCACACCCAATCCGCGATACTCAAAGGTATTGCTGTCGGGGACAAGATCGCTTCCGGTAAAGTCCATATCATGTATTCACTCGATAAACGCCTGATGGAAGGCGACGAGTTTCAGGCGGGCGATATCCTGGTCACTGATATGACCGATCCCGATTGGGAACCGATTATGAAAAGAGCATCCGCCATCATCACCAACAAGGGTGGTCGTACTTGTCATGCCGCCATCGTCGCCCGCGAAATGGGGGTGCCGGCCATCGTCGGATGCGGGACCGCCACGGATAAATTAAAAGTGGGGCAGGAGATCACAGCCAGTTGCGCCGAAG
Organism: Bacteroidota bacterium; assembly: GCA_043780315.1. Taxonomy (GTDB): domain Bacteria; phylum Bacteroidota; class Bacteroidia; order Chitinophagales; family Chitinophagaceae; genus Puia. Next base: position 2,352 of record JAYWCS010000148.1, read on the forward strand.
GCGATGCAGGTATTATCTATAACGGCAAACTACTTTTTACGGTTAACCATACCGATATGCGGTCACTTCCAAGAATCCGGACCAACCTGATGCTCAATGTCGGATCGCCTGCCATGGCTTTTCATTTTGCCCACCTGCCACATAAAGGTGTGGGCCTTGCCCGCGAAGAATTTATCATCAACAACTATATCGGCGTTCACCCGCTCGCTTTACTTCAACATCGAAAAATTGGTGACGAAAATCTTTCACAACTCATCGCAGAGAAAATCAGGGGCTTTGAAAACGAGGAAGAATTTTTCATCCATAAACTTTCTTTCGGTATAGCCAAAATTGCCGCCGCCTTTTATCCCGAAACAGTAATCGTTCGTTTCTCCGATTTCAAGAGCAACGAGTATAAAAATCTGCTGGGTGGAAAATATTTTGAGCCTGATGAAGAGAATCCAATGATTGGCTGGCGGGGCGCCTCCCGTTACTATTCCACGGAATACAAAGCAGCTTTCGGCATGGAATGCAAAGCAATTCAGAAAGTCCGCGAAACAATGGGCCTGAACAATGTGGCCGTCATGGTCCCATTTTGCAGAACGGTCGAAGAACTCATCCGGGTCAAAACGACAATGAGCGAATTTGGATTGGTGCAGGGCAAAGAGGAACTAAAACTTTACCTGATGGCTGAACTTCCCTCCAATATTTTACTCGCCACCACATTTGCCAAACATATTGACGGGTTCTCCATTGGTTCCAATGATCTCACCCAACTCACCCTGGGCCTGGACCGCGATTCGTCTCTTGTTGCTCATTTATATGATGAACGAAATGAAGCGGTAAAAGTATTACTCCGCATGCTGATCCATACCGGCAAAGAATGCGGTGTGAAAGTAGGGATTTGCGGACAGGGTCCGTCTGACTTCCCGGACTTTGCGCAGTTTCTCGTGGAAGAAGGCATAGACTCGATTTCCGTCACACCGGATTCCATGATCAAAACGATCAAGGCTATTTATGAAGTAGAAAATTTAATAGCTAAAAAATTGAAAACTAACCGAAATATTTTAACACTCGAAGAATTCCGAAAGCTGGAACTCAGGTCATTGCCCAACGCAACCGGCGAATTGAGTAATCTCTTGCGCGATATAGCCTTGGCCGCCAAACGCGTCCATGTGGAAGTTAACAAAGCAGGGCTGGTCAATATACTCGGAGAAACCGGGTCCGTGAATATTCAGGGAGAGTCCGTCCAACGACTCGACGATTTTGCAAACGATACTTTTATGACCGTCCTGCGCAGGGGCATTAGTTGTGCGGGTTTTGTCAGTGAAGAGCTGGATGACTTTGTTGCCTTCGGAGAAGAAAAGTGCAACAAGTCTAAATATGTCGTCGTAATGGATCCCCTCGACGGCAGTTCCAATATTGACGTAAATGTGTCCATCGGAACCATCTTCGGGGTCTATAAACGGATCAGCCCCACCGGATCTCCCTGCCAGTTGCAGGATTTTTTACAGCGCGGGGAGGCAATGGTCGCCTCCGGTTATATTCTTTACGGATCCTCTACGATGCTGGTCTATGCTACCCGAAGAGGTGTCAACGGATTTACGCTGGACCCATCGTTGGGTGAATTCACGCTTAGTAACCCAACCATTGTTTGTCCGCCACATGGGAAAATCTATTCCGTTAACCATGGATATCTTTTTCAGTATGAAGAATCGGTGCGAACATACATCGAGTCCTGTCAGCGTAATATGTATTCAGAGCGTTATACCGGCAGTATGGTGGCTGACCTGCACCGAAACTTAATCAAAGGGGGCGTCTTCATGTATCCGGGGACCTTCTCCAATCCGAAAGGAAAATTGCGGCTCGTCTACGAGTGCAACCCCTTTGCTTTCCTGCTGAATATTGCCGGCGGAAGGGCAACCGACGGGCGTCGAAATATTTTAAACTTAGAACCCGACCAGTTACATCAGCGGACACCTTTTTTTGCTGGCAGTATAAACATGATGAAAGATTTTTAAAAAATTAATAATGCAAACCGATTTTTTACCTCTCAGTGGGACGGACTATATCGAATTTTATGTGGGCAATGCCAAGCAGTCGGCACACTACTATAAGACGGCGTTTGGTTTTCAAAGTGTCGCCTATGCCGGCCCTGAAACGGGAAGAAGGGAAAGTGTCAGCTACGTCATCCGCCAAAACAAACTGACCTTTGTATTTACTTCCGCACTCCGGCCCGACTGCGAAATATCCAAACATGTGTTAGTACATGGCGACGGGGTGAAAGCGATTGCCCTTGGCGTGGACGATGCAAAAAACGCATGGCAGGAAACTATTGATCGTGGTGCAGTTAATCACATGTACCCGTTAATTCTGGCAGACACACAGGGTGAGCTGGGTATCTGCGGCATCAAACTCTATGGCGACACGGTGCATCTGTTTGTTTGTAGAAAAAATTATCATGGCCCTTTCATGCCGGGCTATAAAAAATGGGAAAGCGACTACGAGCCGGTTTCCACCGGCCTTTTATACGTTGATCATTGTGTCGCTAATGTTGGCTGGAGCCGTATGAATACCTGGGTAAAATTCTACGAGAACATCATGGGTTTTAAAAATATTCTCTCTTTTGATGATGCCGACATCTCTACAGAATATTCGGCTCTTATGAGTAAGGTAATGTCAAGCGGGAACGGATTCGTAAAATTCCCGATTAATGAACCGGCGGCTGGAAAGAAAAAATCACAGGTCGAAGAATATCTCGATTTCTATCAGGGAGAGGGAGTGCAGCATGTGGCCCTCGCAACGAAAGACATCGTGTCGACGGTTCGTGAACTCATGAAAAGGGGCGTTGAATTTTTAAAAGTTCCTTCTTCTTATTATGATGATTTGGAATCCAGAGTCGGAAAAATTGATGAAGACATCGAGTCCTTGCGCGAACTCGGTATCCTGGTCGACCGTGATAATGAAGGATATTTACTTCAGCTCTTTTCTAAACCGATACAAGACCGTCCGACACTTTTCTTCGAAATCATTCAACGAAAAGGTGCCCAAAGTTTTGGTAAAGGCAATTTCAAGGCACTCTTTGAAGCCATCGAACGCGAACAGGAAAAAAGAGGAAATCTATGAAACTCGTATCGTTCAGCTGTGCAGGAGAAAAGCATCTGGGTTTCATAAATCAGGACCGTGTATTTCCATTAAACCGATTGGAAAAAAGAATCCCGATCACTATGCAAGATTTTTTGAGAGACTGGGATTTTTATTTGAACCTAGCCAAACAGGCAGAACAAAAAGTCAAAGTCTCCTCATCATTGTTACCCGGTAGTTTTGCAGTTAAAGAGGTTCACTTCGAAGCACCTGTTCCAAATCCGGCTTCCCTTCGTGATGGCTATGCATTCCGTCAGCATGTTGAAGCAGCACGCAGGAACCGGAACCTTCCAATGATCCCGGCATTTGATGAGTTTCCGATTTTTTATTTCGGAAACCATCAGACTGTTTGCGGTCCCGGAATCATCGAATGTATGCCGGATCATTTTGAAAAACTCGATTTTGAATTGGAAGTGGCAATTGTGATCTGTAAAAGAGGGAAAAATATCCCGGCCGGAAAGGCGGATGAATATATCGGCGGCCTCATGATCATGAATGACCTCAGTGCAAGAACCCTCCAGATAGAAGAAATGCAATTGAATCTGGGACCGGCAAAAGGAAAGGATTTTTCGACAAGTACAGGACCCTGGCTTTTAACGCCGGACGAACTAATCCCTTTTGAAGTGACACCTAAAGAAAATCATGTTGGTAAGTCATGGAACTTGAAAATGACTGCATCCGTGAATGGGATCCAAATAAGCTCAGGAAATCTTGCTGAAATGGATTGGACTTTCGCCGAAATTATTGAGCGCGCATCCTACGGCGTGGATCTTTACCCGGGTGATATTATTGGCAGCGGCACCGTGGGCACCGGATGTTTTTTAGAAGTGAACGGAACTGCCAGATTCAGAAATTCGGACCAGCCCGAAAAATGGCTACAGCCTGGGGATGAAA
>JAYWCS010000149.1:0-7845 GCA_043780315.1 Bacteroidota bacterium
CGCGACCAGCCAGTTCATAAAAAAGGAAACGCCGATTGCCAGCGGCAAATGAAATAGGGTCAGTCTGCCGGAGGCAAAGAAACTGACCGAAGAAAATAAAAGGGTGAGGGCAAATATATTAATAATGCCAAAAGCAATTAAAAAACAGGATCCCGAAAAAACAGGATTACTGACGGATGGGTTGGTTCTCCCGTTCATGTATAGGGGGTTACTGACTGATGCAAAGCGACTGTCCTGATAAAATTAACTGAATTGAACAAAATTCAACCACCCGTTCTATTTATTCGGGGGATATTTCAATTAATTTTGTGCTCAACCGGTATCAGCGGAAGAATTTTCTAAAGAGCGGTTCGTAACATTTAAATAGTATCATCATGCGCCTTTTCTTAATTACCTGTCTGTTTATCACCGCCTGCAACAATCACCCGGCCGTTCAAATGACTTCTGTTCCGGAGGCGAAGATGGATTCGGTGAAACCGAAATTTAACAAAGAGATGGTGGACAATAAGAAAGATCCATCCTGCGGCATGCCCCTGACGGCGGGCATCGAAGACACGGTACATTTTGGGGGTAAAGTATATGGATTTTGTTCGGATGAATGCAAACAACAGTTCCTTAAAAATCCGATCGCCGAAGCGAAACAGGCGGAAATGAAATAAACCAATCATTGCTTGCGAGTTAGTGATGATTCAGCGTGGCTCAGAAGCTGTACATTAAAATTCTCCGTGCTTCAGCACTTTGGCTTCCACGTAAAATATAGTTTCTTCCGCGATATTTTTAGACTGATCACCTACTCTTTCCAGTCTTCTGATCACAGATAAATTGATCAGTGCCTGATAACCATCCAACGGAAATTGTTCGAGATATTTAACAGTAGAAGTGGTTGCGCTTACATTGATCTTATCGAGGTATTCATCTTTCTGAAATACGCTTCGTGCCAGCGCCGTATCTTCTTCTTCAAAAGCAGCCAGCGTATCTTCCAGCATATTGATGGCCTCATCGTACATCGCTACGGTATCCGTCATCTTTAAAAGATCCGGATTAAATGCTTTATCCGCGCTCAGGATATATTTCGCTATTCCTTCTGCAATATCTCCGATCCTTTCGAGGTTCGAATTGATCTTCAAAACGGCCAGCACGAAACGAAGATCCACTGCCACCGGCGTCAGCAACGCAAAGATATTCTCACAATCACGGTCAATTTTTAACTCCAACCCGTTCACTCTTTTTTCGCGACTCATCACCTCCCGCGCCAGGTCTTTGTCGAAGTTGACCATCGCAATATTCGACTTAATCAGCTGCGAATGAACCAGCGTCCACATATTAACAACTTCTATTTTTAATTCCTTGAGTTCTATTTCTAATTGTGACATGCTATCTGAATTAAAATTGAGTACTTAACTAAATCTCCCGGTAATATAATTCTGTGTTCGTTTATCCTGTGGGTTGGTGAACATGAGTTTAGTATCATCATATTCAACCAGTTCACCCATATAAAAAAAAGCCGTTTTATCACTCACCCTGGCCGCCTGCTGCATATTATGCGTCACGATAACCAAGGTATAATTTTTTTTCAGGTCGTGCAGGAGTTCTTCAATACTGGAAGTAGATATCGGATCCAGGGCAGAAGTCGGCTCATCCAATAACAATACTTCCGGCTCCATGGCAATCGCGCGCGCAATACACAAACGTTGTTGCTGACCCCCCGAAAGGAAAGTTCCTTTTTTATGCAATGAATCCTTTACCTCTTTCCAGAGCGCAGCTTTGGAAAGTGATTCTTCCACTTTCTGATCCCTCTCCGCCTTGGGAAGTTTCATTCCATTCAGCTTATAACCGGCAATTACATTGTCATAGATGCTCAGGTTGGGAAAGGGATTGGGTCGTTGAAATACCATTCCGATTTTCAACCGAACAAAAATGGGATGCATCTCGTACACATTTTCATTATTGAGGATCATCTCCCCTTTGCAGGTGGCTCCCTGAATCAATTCATGCATTCGATTAATGCATCGCAGATAAGTTGTTTTTCCGCAGCCCGATGGGCCCATCACAGCAACCACATTGTTTTTCGGGATATCAATATTCACATTCTTCACCACATGATTGGTTCCAAAATAGGCATTGAAGTTCCTGCTTTTTATAATTGTACGTTCCATCGTCTTGTTGTCAGCTTTGTAATAATGTTTAGTAGCAATACCGTGAATAACAATATAAGCGCGGCACCCCAGGCCATATCATGCCAGTCATCGTAGGGACTTGTTGCATAGTTGAAAATCGTTAAAGGCAGACTCTGCATCGGCTTCGTTATATTCGTATTCAGATACGGATTCCCAAATGCGGTAAATAAAAGCGGTGCTGTTTCTCCTGCAATACGTGCTACGGATAACATGATACCCGAAAGAATTCCACTGATACCACAGGGTACAATCACTTTCAAAATTACTTTATGATAGGGCAGTCCCAGGGCAAGCCCCGCTTCTTTTAAAGAGAATGGAATCATTTTCAGGGTTTCTTCGGTGGACCGGATCAAGATAGGTAGCATCACAATCGCCAGCGCTACACTACCCGAAAAAGCGGAGAATGTCCCGATGGATTTTACGATCCAGAAATAAACCACAATACCAATTACGATAGAAGGAACACCTTGTAATACATCAACCGATAAACGGCTCCAGTAAGAAAGACGTCCTGTTTTATTTTCGCTTAAATATATTCCACACATGATACCAACCGGCACCGCCATGATAGAGGCCGTTAGTACAATCAATATAGATCCGATCAAAGCGTTGGAAATTCCGCCACCCGTTTCGCCCACGGGTTTTGGAATCTGGGTTAAAAAGGCCCAATTAATTTTTGTAATTCCTTCTTTAAATATATATATGATGATCAGGAGAAGGGGAACCGTAATCACAAAGGCAAAGAAGATAATCAACCCCTGCACAAACCTGCTTTTCCCCATCCGGTATTTTACATTCGCATTCATCATAATTTATTCATTTGTGAATTTCTTTATGATACGTTTACCAATCATGTTGATGATAACAGTCACAACAAATAAAACCAATCCCAATTCAATCAGGGCGGATAAATAAACGGTATGATCTGCTTCGGTAAATTCATTGGCAATGACACTGGCCATCGTATTTCCGGGAGCAAATATGCTCGTAGGCAACAGACTGGTATTTCCGATTACCATCGTCACCGCCATCGTTTCGCCCAATGCGCGACCTAGCGACAATAAAACACCGGCAAATAATCCGGATTTCGTATAGGGCAACACTACATTTTTAATCACTTCATACCGCGTTGCTCCCAATGAATACGCACCTTCCTTTAATGGAGAGGGTACAAGCCGGATCATTTCACGGCCAAGGGAGGCAGCATACGGAATAATCATAAAGGCCAGAATGAGCGAGGCCGTAAATATTCCAATGCCGTAAGGCAATACACCCAGCTTGGTTTCCAGTGAACGAACCAGCGGAACCAACACCAGCAATCCCCAAAACCCATAGATCACCGAAGGGACCGCAGCAATCAGCTCAACCGTATTTTTTAGAAAATTTGATACCCAACCCTTCGGATTATATTCTCCCAGATAAATCGCAATTGCAAAAGAAAATGGAATCGAAATAATCAAAGCCAGAAAAGAGGTGAGGATGGTGCCAATCAAAAAGGGCAGTGCTCCATAGATATTGTTCACCGGATCCCAGGTAGTTCCCCAGAGATATTTTAATCCGAGCGACTTTATCGACGGAACCGATTCGATAACAAGTGTGATCAATATTCCCACAACGAGTACAATCATCGCAATGCCAATCCCCGTAAGGGACCGCTTGAATAGCGACTCTGCCCTGATCTGACCGCTAGAGCTTTTTACTTTACGCATACACCTTCAATAGTTAAAAGCCAATTGTTCGTTGTGAACGATTTTACCCTCCGTTCACAACGAACAACCGTCAATCAACAATTACAAAATCGCTTTTCCTCCGAATGTGGCAGATTTCAATATTTTCTCAGCCACCTTCAATGCTTCCTTCGACAAAGGTGCATAATTTAATGGTGCCGCGAATTGTTGTCCTTCATGCGTATTCCACCATAGCAATTTCATTAATTTCGTTGCCCGGTCTTTCGAACGACCGTTATAATTCTGTTCTTTATAGATCAATACCCAGGTAAATCCACTGATCGGATATCCGTCCGGAGCATCGGTATCTGTAATGAATATTTTAGCATCATCCGGAAGTTTCACATTTCCGGCAGCAGTTACAGATGCCAGTGAAGGCACGATGAATTTCCCTTTCTTATTCTGCACTTTGGCATAGTCCATCTTATTCTGTAAGGCATAAATCAGTTCCACGTATCCAATCGCGCCAGGAGTTTGTTTTACTACGCCGGCAACGCCTTCGTTTCCCTTTCCACCCAAACCAGCAGGCCAGTTTACAGCACCACCAGATCCAACTTTTGTTTTCCATTCCGGACTCACTTTAGATAAATAGTTGGTGAAAATGTTCGTGGTACCGCTTCCGTCTGAACGATGCACCACCAGGATCGGAAATGCCGGAATATTCACGCCCTTGTTAATGGAAATAATACGTGGATCATTCCAGGTTTTAATTATTCCCAGGAAAATATCTGCAATGATATCCGGGGTCAGACTGATATTATTATTATCTCCAGGCAGATTGTAGGTTACCACAACGGCCCCGGATGCCTGCGGAATGTGTAATGCAGGTGCACCCATTTTGGTTGTCTGCTCGTCATTCAGCGGACCGTCCGATGCGCCAAAGTCAACCGTTTTATTAGTCAGCTGCAAAATCCCACCACCGGAACCAATACTCTGATAATTAACCTGAATTCCCGTTTTCTGATTGTAGTCAGAAAATATTTTAGAAAACAGGGGATAGATAAAAGTACTGCCCGCACCCAAGAGGGTTTTGTCGTCCTGAGCAGAAACTTTTGTCTGAACGCCTGCAAGCGCAGCGGTTGCGATCACAACACCGGCAAGATTCTTTTTTAAGTTTCTTAAGAAATGCATGTTTGTTTGTTTTAGATATATTTTAAATAATTAGAAACCACCGTTGTCATAGTTCTTTCCAAAAGAAAAGAAAAATGTAAGTCTCCACACTAAATCATGATCCTTATTGGAAACCGTCTGCGAGGCATAACTGTTGTACCACACGTTGGGCATGAAATGTACGCGGTTAGTGGGTTTGAAATCCAGACCAGCCGTGATAAAGTTTTGCTTATACGATTGATCACCGGTTGTTGTATAGGTAACCGTTGGTGTGGCTGCATTATTATTGTAAACAGTATGGAATGAATTCTCGCTGTAATTACTGGTGTTTCCGGTATATTTTGAATACACGTTACCATTAATCTTATTGTTCGGATTATACACATCATACCGCGCAAAAAACCGCAATTTGTTTTTAATGATATCCCCATGCACGTAAAATGAAATTCCGGAAGGCGCTGTACTAATCGTATCTACGGGACCGGCAATCGTTGTTGAAAAATTATCATTTTTCAGATTATTGATAAATCCCTCTACACCAATCGTGTATCCACTGCCCGGATTCATGCTCTTATCTGTCGCGGAACTATTCCAGGCTATAAAACCTTTCAGCATCTGACGGGAATGATGCCAGATCGGTGACCAGTTTAGCCTCTGGTAATCTGCATATGCATCCACGACAATGTGTTTATGAAAGAAATAAGCATAAACATCTCCGTAAAACCATTTGTAGGGCGTGTAATCCGGCTTGTCGCTGGTACCATTTGCAACCATCACGTTATATCCATAATTTTTTGTGGCGGGATCAAATACACCCTGCAAAGCAACACCGAAATCATAAGAAGGAGTACGACGAATATCCGCAATCGTTCTTTCAATTGAACGGTAACTCCACACTCTTTCTGAAACCATCGGGAATGCCGGAGTCGACATTTCACCCAAAACCAGATCCGTTCCTTTCCAGATACCCTTCCAACGGATATTCATATTTTTAATATAGAAGGCGAATTTCTGGTTACCCAATAAATCGCCGGTAGAATTGCCTGCAGAGAACGTTGTAGTGGTGCCTGCGGTACTTCCAACCGGAGGCGTTCCCGGAGGAAAATTATCTTCTGCAGCTAACAACAGCTCCACGGAGAACTTTTTTGAGATATTATAATCATAGCCCAGATAAATGCGCCTGAACTGAAACATGGTTCTGTTCACCGGAACACCTGAATATTGATTACTACCCCCGCGTGACAAAGAATCGGAATGTCCCTTATAAGCAAAGTCACCAAAGGAATAACCCCATATCCGGCCGGTATTTTCTGTACCCGCCTTGTATAGAGAATCGCTGTTAAATATATACTGGGCCTGCGAATGATTAAAAAATAGGGCTGCAATAATTAGCAGAACAGATATCCTGAATACATGTTTGTTTTTCCAACTTCTCATAAAAAAAATTTAGATTTTGATTTGTTTACAAAAGACGACACATGCTATGAATGGAATGTTACGGGAATATTACCAAAATGTTACCAGCCGCATAAAATCCTGACATAGCATGAGTTAACTGCCCGGATACAATTAATTCATAATTTGATAATGCGGCAATTCTCTGGTAAAATCAGGTTGGTTCGGTTTGTATATTTGAAAAAAACGACACTATTACTCATCATGCAGCCGTATTCCGAAAAACAGATCCGAAAACTGCATATTGAATTCAGAGAGTTGAAAAAATATGTTGACAAACTCGCTTTTTTCGATCGTATGTTTGACATCATCCCTTTTACATTTCCTGAGTTTGATTCACAACTCGGATTTTTACTAGATAAAGGGGAAACAGATGGACTTATAGCCATTTTTAAGAACGAAAGAAATAACCCCGGACTGATGGAGAAAAACTTTCTCTTTCACGAAACTTTTGTTTTCAATATCAAGCCCACGAATTCAAACAGCGCGGCCTATAGCAATTATATTTTATGCCGTTTTCTTTCCCGCACACCCGACTTCATTGAATGGATCCGTAAAAATCGAAGTGCAGAAAAATCCGTAACTACCCTATTAGAAAAAGCAAACGACCTTATTAATGGAATAGAATGCCGCTTGTTATACGAATACGATAAAAGCTTGCAACTTCAGTGTATGTCTGTTTTCTATAAGGGATTTTATGATTCCTGCAGTAACAGCGTGCACATGCCTTTCAAAAAAAGAAAATTTATCGAACTCTATTTATACGCGCAGGGAATTATCTATGCAAATTATATACATGCACTAAAAGATGATTATCGCCTGAATGAAGAAGTAAGAAATAAAAGAATATTTGAAAATGCTTAGGAAGTAATTAATGCGAAAAACTTTTCTGCTGCATATGCTGTGATTCATACATATCAATCACCGCTTTCAGACCCGTGTTCATCTGAGGAATACCAAACTCGGGCGAGTTTAATTCAGCCTCTTCGGAATATGATTTATCGTACCATTTACCTTCAGCCGTTTTATAAAATTTCAACTTCATCTGCTCACTTTTCATCGGGCTGTCGAAAAAAACAAAATATTCAACCAAGGGTAATTTGTGGACAGAAACAGAATACAAACCTTCCCGGAGAATAACAAGGGAGTAAGGTAATTTTCTAATTTGTGCTACCCTGTTTACTAGCGGAAAATGGAGCTGAAAATCTAGTTGCATAGAAAAAAACAATTAGTATACGAATGCAAAGTAGGTCGGGTTAACCACACCTTATATTAACTTAATGTTACCAAATGAGGATTTTGACCCGTTTCAGTCAGATTTAGCCCGCTTAGGCTAGAGTTTAAAAAATCGCAAAGGGAAGTGCTTCAAATTTTTT
>JAYWCS010000150.1:0-10511 GCA_043780315.1 Bacteroidota bacterium
GAATGGCACCGGCGGCAAATCCAGCCAAAATACCTGCAATGACTTTTTTGCTGTTCATAAATCACGTTTTACCGTATAAATGAAAAATCAGGCCATGTCATTCTATCTTGTTTTTTTTCGCTGTTGACCGGCGAATCGAAGAAATCCGTATACATATTATTTTTTGGGTAGTATTCTCTACGATACTCTGGAAAATGGGCTTTAAAGACAAGATACAATTTTAAAAGGGAACGGCATGATCCTGACATTAAGAAGAAGTACAAAAGCAAAATATGATTTCACCAGAGTCCTCCATGCCTTCCTGGGTACTTTTCAAATAATTGGTTCAACCGGCGGGCAGTGTCTTTTTATTTTTTTCCCGGTTTACAAAAAGAGTGTTTTAAAAGACCCCTTGAATGGAAGGAATTTCTGTCGCAATGTTACAAAATTGGCACTAAATCGCTGACGCTGGTATTGATTACCGCCTTTCTTTTGGGGCTGGTATTAGCCATTCAGACCCCTCTGTCCCTTATTTCTTTTGGAGCCAAATCTTTATTACCGGGAACGGTTTCGGTTTCTGACATTAAAGAAATCGGTCCGGTTAAAACCGCTATTATTTAGTGCGGGAAAAATCAGCTCCCGGATTAGTGCTAAACCCGGTTCCATGAAAATAACCGTACAAATTGATACGACGGAAGTATCCGGCATCAACCCGTTCCGGTATCTGGTGGTGACACGCGTCTTGGCTGCAAATTGTATGTTACCCATTTAAGTTGTTTTTGCGGATGGCATTTCGCTTTTCTGTGGCTATCTCGCCTACAATATTCATGGAAATATTTCAATGGTCCGTTTTTTCAATCTGGCGCTTTCAAAATTGGATTGATCGGATGTTATAAAGGATTTCATGCAGAAGGAGGCACTGCCAGTATGGGCAACGCTGCGAATTCCGCGGTGGTGACTGCCTCGCTGGCAATTTTTTTTATAGACAGGATCACCCTGCAAATAACAGATATCTTATAATATGGAATCGATAGCAACGGACGACACGGTGGTTCACATAAAGGGGCTGAGAAAATCATTTAACGAGAGAGAAATTCTGAAAGAAGTCACCCTTCAGATTCACAAAGCAGAAAATCTGGTCGTTCTGGAAAAGTCCGGATCGGGCAATTCAACACGCATCAAATGCCTGGTCGGATTGACGAAACCGGATGCAGGCGAAATATATATTTTAGGAAAAAATATCACCGACGTGAGTTATCATGAACTCAATGAGCTTCGGATTAAAATTGGTTTTCTTTTTCAAAGCGGGGCGCTATACGATTCGATGATGGTGCATGATCATTTTGCCTTCCCCTTAAAACAGCAAAAAAAATGCGGGTCAGGATGCAGTCTGGGCCCTGATTCAGGAGGTACTCGAGAATATGGGACTGCCGGATGCAGGCGGAACTTTCCGGTGGAATGAGTAAACGGATCGGAATTTCGCGTACATTGATTTTAAAACCATCCATCATGTTATATGATGAACTCACTACCGGTCTGGATACGGCGAATGCCAAAGAAATCAGTCAGCTGATTCTGGATATGCAACGAAAATATAAAATTTCATCACTCATCATCACCCATGATATTTCCTGCGCTAAAATGACCGCAGACCGCATCGTTATGCTAAAAGAAGGACTCATCGCGGCGCAGTGAACCTTTGAAGAGTTATCGACCAGCGACGACGAATGGATAAAATCTTTTTTATCTTAAATTAATTTGGATTGCATGAATACTAACAGCGGATTAAAATGGAAACTGAACAGATTCTGGTGGGATTAAAAACATCCGCCGACAATGCAGCCAACATCACCCAGCCACTGGCTGAAGTGGCTTGTAAAGTGAATCATGGTCACGGGCTGATATCCCGCTTACCGGGCGATTCAAGTCTGGGCAATAACCTGAAAGCAACAATGTCCAATCTGAAAAAAGGAACCGAAGACCTGAGTGAAAATAAGGAAGCTGCCAAGCATCATTTTCTGCTGAGGGGCTATTTCAAAAAGAAACAAAAAGCAGCAGAAGAAACAAAAAGCAGCAGATAAAAACAAGAAATCGGATGAAAATCCCAAATAGGAATCTTGAATATTCCCCATTATGAGTAATATTATCCCCAAATATGCCTTGTTTACAGAATTCCCGGTCGATTTTCAACCTGAAATTTTTGGAGTTTTTTTTGTTTCCAAAAGGTAACTAAAGACCATACCATGCTATATCAGCTTCAGTCGCAAAAGCTACAGCATAAAATTCTTCCCCATCATATTGCTTTGCTCAACCTGCTGCACCTGGATTCATTGTCTCTGGAGCAAAGAATACAGGATGAAATAAATGAAAATCCCGCGCTGGAAGAGAGTACGAATGCAGATGATGACGCATCGGATAAATTTTCGAAGGAAACTGTGCAGGATTTTCAGAACTGGGAAGAGTACGGGTATGATGATATTCCTGATTATAAGACGGAATATGAAAATTATTTGCCCTCGGACAAAATGCCGGACCGACAGATTGCCGAAAGCATCGATTTCAGGGAGGAGTTGAAAAAACAATATCGGTTTCAGGATATGGATGAAAGCAAGTACAAGCTTGCCGATTTTATTATTGATTCGCTCAGCGAGTATGGCTTTTTACAGCAGGATCTAGAAACTATAGCTGAAGAAATTTCTTTTAAGCAGCATATCTGGATCCAGGCAGAAGAACTTGAACCGATATTAAAAAATATACAATCACTCGACCCACTGGGATGCGGTTCCAGGGATCTGGGGGAATTTTTTCTGATACAGCTGAACAACATTGGCAGCGATAAGCCTGATTTCATCCGAGCCATTGAATTGGTGCGGGAACATTTTTCGGATTTGCATGCCTGCAATATTGAAAAGATAAGAAGAGACATGAAAATGAAAGACGGGGAAGTCAAGGAGTTACTCCGGATACTGGCGTCTCTCAAAACACGTCCTTTTGCGGGAGCACCCAACGCCATTCATGTAAATAACACTGTCTTTCCCGATTTTATCATCACCCTGGAAGCAGACGAAATACTCGTCTCGCTGGCCCGTCAGCGCTCCGCTTCCCTTCATGTGAGTCAGTCCTGGGCAGAATCAGTTCAGCAAATGGATACCAACAAAACATCAGACAGAGGAACCCGCCAATACATGCGCAGTAAACTGGCTTCCGCCCAATGGTTTATAAAAGCCATTCGGGAACGTGAATCCAATATGCTCAAAGTAATCAAAGCAATCGTACGTTTTCAATCAGAATATTTTATTTATGGAGATACCATGCAGCTGAAACCCATGGTTCTAAAAAATATAGCCGAGATTGTAGAATTGGATATCTCCACCGTTTCACGGATCACCTGTAATAAATATGCGGATACGCCTTTTGGTATGATTCTACTCAAAGACTTGTTTACCGAAGGGTTGTCAAATAAAGAAGGTACCGTTATTAGCAACCGGGTTATTCAAACCATTGTAGAAGACGTCGTAAAAAAGGAAGATAAAACAAAGCCATTTACCGATCAGCAACTCGCCAATATACTTTCCGTTGAAGGATACATTGTTGCCCGCAGAACGATTGCCAAATACAGGGATCAGTTAAATATTCCGGTTGCTCAGATGAGAGCACTTTTTAATTAAGATAAATAAGCCAAAACCATTTTGATTAACTAATTTGATGTTTATGAAAAAAATACTCGTAATCGACGATGACCAAGACATTTGTTTACTGCTAAACCGCTTTCTTACACGTCGGGGATATGAAGTAATTGAGATGTATACGGGTAAAAAAGCACTCTCCTGGATGGATGGAAATCAGCCCGATCTGGTAATGTGCGATTACCGCCTGGGCGACATGGATGCCATGGAAATGCTTACCAGTATTAAAAATAAATACTCAGAAGTGCCGGTGATCATTATAACCGGCTATAGTGATATGCGCACGGCGGTGAAGGTGATGAAAATGGGCGCGTACGACTACATAACAAAGCCTTTGCTGCCAGACGAGATCATTCATACGATTCAACAGGCCATTGACCATAGTGTTAGCATGAGTTTAAAGCCGACTCAAAAAACAAAATCAGTTGTAACTGAAAAACCAGAGTCCGAAACCGTGGGCACTACGTATTCAGGCAAATATATTTTCGGAGATACCGAAGCCTTCCGTAAGATTTTGAAACAGGTTTCTCTCGTGGCTCCTACAAATTACAGTGTCATTATTTATGGGGAAACGGGTAGTGGGAAAGAATCGATTGCCCAGGAAATTCACAAGCGAAGCAAAAGAAGCACCAAAACATTTATAGCGATCGACTGTGGCGCTTTGTCGAAAGAGCTGGCGGCAAGCGAATTGTTTGGCCATGAAAAAGGAGCATTTACCGGTGCATTGAACCAGAAAATCGGATGTTTCGAACTAGCCAACGGGGGTACTATTTTTCTGGATGAAGTAGCAAATCTTCCGTACGATGTGCAGGTTTCATTGCTCCGCGTGGTGCAGGAACGAAAGATGAGAAGGGTAGGAGGTACAAAAGATATCGAACTCGATGTGAGAATCCTGATTGCCAGTAATGAATTATTATGGAATGCTACGCGAACCGGTAAATTCCGTGAAGATCTCTATCACCGCTTCAATGAGTTTTCAATAGAAATTCCACCATTGCGCGACCGGAGCGACGATATTATGTTATTTGCAAACCATTTTCTCAAAACGACCAACGAGGAACTGGGTAAACAGGTCAAAGGGTTTGATTTGGATGTGGAAGAAATTTTCAGAAAATATGTATGGTTTGGCAATCTGCGCGAATTAAAAAATGTGATTAAGCGGGCTACGCTGTTAACAGAAGGGGATTTTATCGAAGCACGAACCCTACCCTTTGAAATATCTAATTATAGCAAACTTCAATTCGCCGATCAACCGGTTAATGGCGTTTCGGGTGTTTCAGCACTTACTCCCCAGATGAACGAAGTAAAACAAATTGGCAAAATCAATTTAGGTGAAAGCTCCCTAAAAGAAGCCAGTATTGACGCCGAATATGAAATGATCTTACAGGCTTTGAAGGAATCAAATTATAATAAAAGCAAAGCAGCTCAGTTACTTAAAATTGACAGGAAAACTTTGTATAATAAAATGACGCTGTATGAAGAAATGAAAAACCATTCATAGAGCCTATCACTGATTGAAATAATACGCAGCAACATCCACCCGTCCATGAATTCAGATAGTATTCCTATAAAAGTTCTTATTGTCGATGATGATGAAGAAGATTATTTTCTTACCTGTCAGTATATAAAAAAAATACGCGGTAATGAATTCGTAATTGATTGGTGTTATCGGTATAAGGATGCTTACGATGCGATCGTAGCGGGACGGTACGATATTTATTTCATCGATTACTATCTGGGTGCTAAAACGGGTCTGGAACTTTTGAAGGAGACTTTTCAACGCAATTCAGAACAGCCAATGATTCTTTTAACGGGCATGGGTAACCAGAAGATCGACACGGAAGCCATGCAGGCGGGGGCTTATGATTATCTGGTTAAACTCGAGTTGAATACCGAAAAGCTCGAACGATGCATCCGCTATTCGCTGGAACGTTCTTCCGCATTAAAAATTTTGCGCTCCAATGAGCGAAAATTCAGAAGTATTTTCGAGCGTTCACGGGACGCCGTTTTTTTAATAGATCAGCAGTTGGTTTTTAAGGATGTGAATTTCATTACCTCTGTGATGCTCGGTTATTCCAAAGAAGAATTAATGCATATGAGCCTTAACGATTTCTTTGCCAAGCCGGAGCAGATTGTTGAAATAAATAATCAACTGCGGACAGAAGGAAATGTAGAAGATATCGAAGTGGAATTGATCAGTCGCAGGCGGGAAACGCTTCAGGCTATCCTCTCCCTTTCAATGGAGATGGATGCAGATGACAATTTGTATATTCAGGGTATTATCCATGATATTACAAACTTAAAAAAAGCCGAGAAGGCCACCCTGCAGGCTGAAAAACTGAGTGCCGCAAACCGCCTCGTCCGAACGCTTGCCCATGAGGTCAGGAACCCACTGAATAATATCAATTTATCCGTTGAACAATTAATACAGGAAAACCTGGCAGAAACGGGAACCGTGTACATGGATATTATCAGCCGAAACTGCAAACGGATCAACGACCTGATTTCTGAACTTCTATTGTCTTCTTCGCTGCCGCCGGAAAATATACGCGAAAAAAAATCTTTACAGAATATTCTGGATGATTCCATCTCTACCATCATTGACCGGATAACCCTTAAAAAAGTAAATTGGAAGGTGATATATCCAAATGAACCGGCGTTCATTATGGCTGATCCGTTGAAATTAAAAATTGCATTCACCAATATTATTATCAATGCCATTGAGGCAATGAATGAAAATAAAGGAGAACTGAATATCTCGGTAACCAGTCAGAATAGTCATCACGTGGTTTCCATTCGGGATAACGGCAGTGGTATTAACAGTGAAATATTACCTCACCTGTTTGAGCCATATTTTACTTTTAAGAGAAATGGATTGGGTCTGGGACTCGCTACGACCCTGAATATCATTCAGTCGCACAAGGCTTCCATCGATGTGCAGACAGCACCGGATGAGGGTTCTAACTTTATTCTGAAGTTCGAACGTGCATAAACCGGCTGATCAAATAATAATCTTAGGCTTCTTTCAGTATCTTTAATAAGACTTTCTCTGATGGAGTTAATCCTGAGCTTTCATCGCTAATTTCAATCTGGTCGAGCGACCGGGTATATTTTGAAAAATTATTCTCTTCATAAAGGCGGATCAGACCCGGATGCACATAATATTTCTTACAGATCGACCTTGAGTTGCCCAGCTTTTTGCTCACTGCATCGAGTACGATGACAATGTTTTTCTTTCGTTCTGCCTCTGATATCACATCGGCCAGTGAGAAAAGCGTCTCCAGAGCATGCACAGATCCGGCCCATGTTCTGAAGTCCTTTGCACTGAAATCTTTTCCGGTTGATTTTTTTATGTATTCATTCACCATGCCCGATTCGATGATCCGCCGGCTACCGGCTTCGTCATAGTATTGAAATAATTCTTTGCCCGGAATATCACGACACTGTTCTACCGTACGGGCAAGTTTTTTATTTTTCAGGGTAATCTCATGTTGAATTCCCTTTTTACCACGGAAAGCAAAACGTATTTTGTCGCCGGTAATCGATACGTGCTTATCTTTTAAGGTCGTTAAACCATAAGAGCCATATAATTTTTCATAACTGCTATTGCCTATACGTATATATGTTCTTTCCATCAGACTAATCACGGTGGCCAGTACTTTTTCCTGTGACAGTTCGCGTATTTGGAGGTCCCGCTCCAGTTGTGCCCGGAGTTTGGGCAATAATTTTCCGAATTCATACAGCCGGTGAAACTTGGTTTCACTTCTTACATGCGCCCAAAAATTATGATAACGATATTGTTTTCTTTTTCGGATGTCCAGGCCCGTAGCCTGAATATGACCGTTTTCCAACGGACAAATCCACACTTCCGTCCAAGCAGGCGGGATCGCCAGTTTTTGAATACGTTTCAAATTGGAAACATCCTTGAGCAACCGGTTTTCAAGGAGATACGTAAACCCCTTTCCCTTACGGGCTCTTTTAATGCCAGGTAAATTATCCCGTACATAAATAAGATTGACGGCCCTGGCCGCTTTTTCGTAGTCCTTGTCAGCTTTCAGATACTCCTTATGGCTCAGGGCAAGAACCGGCTCGTCCATAATGCTAGATTTAAATTGATGTACGAGGTATTGCAAACCCGATTCCAAAAAATCGGTATGCCTTTTGAAATATATATCGCAACTAGAAATATATATCGTAATCAGGTACATAAACGCTTAAAACTGCAATATGCATATATGGGACTTCAATTACATGGACGGAATGGCTAAAACCGAAGTCCTGGCTACCGAAGGCGTTTTTCTGGCGGAAAGAAATGAAGGCTGTTTTCGTATAACGTTATATCAGTTAGATGAATTTTATGTTGAAATTTATTATCATACGACCCGGTATTTCTACATCAGTATCAGGAGTTTTGAAGAAGTCTCTGAGCTGTCTCCCTATCTGCAGGATATCGATATCTCGGAAATTTACAAAGTTATCTATACAGCTTGAATATATTGAGCTGATATCAATTCTACAGTTTGTCCACATCGGGAAATAAATTCTACATTTCAACGTTATTTGAGTAAGCCTCCCCCTGCGTGAGGATGCACTTCCATCGCTTTTGAAATTACATTCTCCAGCTCACCAATATCAAATGGTTTTTGAAGAAAAAAATCTGCTCCGGCTTCCTGTGCGAGCTCCTTCACATGATTGTTTGCGCTGAAAAAAATAACCGGTATCAATTTAAAGCTGACATGCTTTTTAAGTTGCTGGGTTGCTTTTACGCCTCCCGTTTCCGGAATCCAGTTATCCATTAAAATAACGTCTGGTGAAAATGATTTTACCTCTTCCAGAATATCCGTGCACTTATTAACGCCCCGCACGAGATAATTCTTAGAACGCAAGACAATGCCACAGACTTCCAGCAAATCGATATCGTCGTCAAAAATCATTACCCGTCCGCCCATACTTATGGTTTTTTATTTGATTTCAGTCATCGTTCAAAAATAATCACAAATCAATCACCGGGTGAGATCAGAATGAAAAAGATATGATTTTCTTATCTTTAGCAAAAATATCTACCCGCCACTGCAATCCTTCAGCTATCCACCCAACGGTATGGATGTTCCCACGCCTGTTTGTGTTCTGGTACCTACGTTCAATAACTCAGAAACACTCGCAGGTTTGCTGGTAGAGCTTGAAAATTACAAGCTGCCGATTATCGTTGTTAATGATGGATCTACCGATGAAACAGCCCGCGTTTTAACCCATTTTCCGCATATTCATTCCCTCGCTTATTCGCCCAACCGGGGAAAAGGATATGCCCTGCGCGCAGGTTTTCGCCGGGCGATTCAACTCGGTTTTGACTATGCCATTTCCATCGATTCAGACGGTCAGCATTTTCCAAAAGATCTGCCGGTTTTTTTGTCCGCTTTAAAAGATCATCCCAATACGCTGTTTATCGGCGCACGTAATATGGATCAATCGGCCGTACCGGCAAAAAGCAGTTTCGGTAACCGGTTCTCTAATTTTTGGTTCCGCGTGGAAACGGGTATCCGTCTCCCGGATACACAATCCGGCTACCGGCTCTACCCCATTGCCCTTTTGCAGTCGCTTCGCTTGTTTACGAATCGCTTTGAATTCGAAATCGAAGTGATTGTGCGGGCCGCCTGGAAAGCTATTCCGGTTATGGCCATTCCGGTTTCCGTTTATTATGCCCCGCCCGGAGAACGGGTGTCTCATTTCAGACCCATCAGCGATTTTGCTCGGATCAGCCTGCTCAATACGGTGCTGGTGCTCATCAGCTTTCTCTACATCAAACCCCGGGATCTCTTGCGCCGACTCTTTCTAAAACAAAAATGGAAAGCGGTCTTTATCGACGAACTGTTCGATCCGGCGCAAAGTCCAACACGAAAATCATTTTCCGTGGCCTTCGGCATTTTTATAGGGATTGTTCCGATCTGGGGTTTTCAGTTGATCGTAGCCATTTCCCTTGCGGTCCTTCTGCGACTCAATAAAGGACTGGTGATTGTTTTCGCAAATATCAGTATTCCGCCCATGATTCCTTTGATCATTTATGGCAGTTACCGGTTCGGCGCCGTCTGGATCCCGGGATCGGCCAATCCGGTGTCCTTCTCGAAATCCCTGAGTTTATCGGCGATCCGATATAACTTCAAACAATACCTGTTGGGAAGTATCAGCCTGGCGCTAGTAGCTGCAATTTTTGCGGGCAGCATCACCTATATTGTAATTAAACTATTCAGTAAAAAAACCCGGACGCCTGTTTCCCGATGACCGAACCATTTCTCTATATCTACCAATATTTTGCAGGTCACCGGAAAATATTTTTCACGGTTTTTATCGGTTTGTTTCTGATCACCGGATTTTTTGCGTTGAAACTTAAACCGGAAGAAGACATTTCTAAAATCCTTCCCAAGGACCGGCAATCGAAAAAAATGAATGACGTGTTGCAAAACACCCGCTTTGCCGATAAACTGGTGGTGATGATTTCCCTGAACGACAGCAATCATATTGCCCCCGACACACTGACCGCCTTCTCTGATTCATTTTCGTCCCGCCTACTCAGTTCTTATCCATCCCTTATCCACGAACTGCAGAATCGCGTAAACGACAGTCTTTTTCCGGCATTGATTCAGCTGGTTACGGATCACCTGCCGGTCTTCCTGGAACCCGTCGATTATAAAGCGATAGATAGTCTTCAAAATGTTCAGCGGGTTAAAGAAAAATTATCGGCCGACCTGCATACACTTTCTTCTCCGGCGGGTTTCGCAATGAAATCCTTTATAACGCGCGATCCGCTGGCTATCGGTGCAGCCGCTTTTAAGAAGATACGACTGCTGCAGT
>JAYWCS010000151.1:0-4078 GCA_043780315.1 Bacteroidota bacterium
CCATTTGAAACAGATGTGGAAGAGCCCGAATGGAACCATTCGTAATATTCTGGACGGAACCGTTTTCCGGGAACCGATCGTGATGAAAAATATTCCCCGGCTGGTGACCAACTGGACCGCTCCCATTATCGTAGGCAGGCATGCATTTGGAGATCAATACCGCGCCACCGATACGGTGATCAAAGGAAAGGGTAAACTCAGTATGACCTTCACGCCCGCGGACGGGAGTGCGCCCCAGGTGTTTGAAGTATATGATTTTAAAGGTGACGGTGTGGCCTTGTCGATGTACAATACCGATGAAAGTATTACCGGATTTGCGAGAAGCTGTTTTAATATGGCACTGAGTAAAAAATGGCCGCTCTATCTTTCTACAAAAAATACCATTCTAAAAAAATACGACGGTCGCTTTAAAGATATTTTCGAAGACATCTACCAGCAGGAATTCAAACAAAAATATAAAGACGCCGGGATCACCTATGAACACCGCCTGATCGACGACATGGTAGCCAGCGCCCTGAAATGGAACGGGAATTTTGTCTGGGCCTGTAAAAATTATGATGGCGACGTACAGAGCGATACCGTGGCACAGGGATTTGGGTCTCTGGGGCTCATGACTTCTGTGCTCATAACGCCAGATGGCAAAATCATGGAGGCAGAAGCCGCTCATGGAACAGTAACCCGGCATTACCGCGACCATCAGGCAGGTAAACCAACATCCACCAATCCGATTGCCTCTATTTTTGCCTGGACCCGCGGGCTCGCCTTCCGGGGTAAATTAGATAATAATGACGCGCTGGTACGCTTCAGCGAAGCACTGGAACAGGTTTGTATCGAAACGGTCGAATCGGGTAAGATGACCAAAGATCTGGCCGTTTGCCTGCATGGAAACAAAATAACAGCTAAAGACTATCTCCACACAGAGGATTTTCTGGATGCGATTGACCAGAACCTCCGCCATAAGCTTGGATAAAAAAGAAAGCCGTCCTGTTCAGATCCGGATTAGCGGACCTGAACAGACGGCCTCTCACGTTGCTTGCAATAAGAAAAAAAACTTATTTCTTCAAAGAGTCAACTTTCGCTTTCAGGCTATCCTTAGCTGCAGTTACAGTTGAATCGATCGTCATTTTAGCTGAGTCAGCTACGGCCTTTACGCTGTCAATTGTTGTTTTAACTGCAGAATCTACTTTAGCTTCTGTGCTTGCAGTTCCGTTACAGGCTGCGAAAGAGCCAATTGCTAATACCAATAAGAGTTTTTTCATTGTTATGTGTTTGTATGTGAATGATTTGATGTTAATACCGGTAATGGGAAAAAGTAACCTGACAGACGCCAGGGTTTTCATAAAAATTTTAATTATATATATAAACAAATGATTATAAAGCATATGCATCTATTTATACTATCCTACCCCGGGTTGATTCGCTGACGCTTGGAGTATCTTCAATAATTATTTAATTTTTCCATTTTCAAACGGGTTACGATTCTTTACTTTCAGTATTAAATAGAGCACTGCGTGACGACCGACAGCAATGAGCAAACGCTTTTGAAAGGATTGGCGGCGAATGACCGGAAATCGATAGAGTCCATATACCGGATCCATTACAGCATGGTTCAGACCCTGGTCATTAATAATAGCGGGACATCAGACGATGCCCGTGATATCTTTCAGGAAGCACTCATTGTGCTGTATGAAAAGGCAAAATCCGGCAGTTTTGAGTTGCATGCGCAACTGAAAACCTATATCTACGCTGTGAGCCGGCGTTTATGGCTTAAGAAGCTGGTCTACCAGCAAAGGTTCTCCGGAGACATGGCCAATGCCCCGGAAACGATCGCCACGGAGGAAGACATAGAAATATATGAGCACCGGACAGTAGATTTTGATTTGATGGAGCGGGCCCTGCAAAATCTGGGAGAACCCTGCAAAGGACTGTTAGAGAGTTATTATCTCCAGAAAAGGAACATGTCGGAGATCGCAAAAGAATTTGGATATACGAACGCAGACAATGCAAAGAATCAGAAATACAAGTGTTTGATGCGGTTGAAAAAAATATTTTTCGGACACTATAACAACACATAAATGCAGGAAATGGACGAGCGGCTGATTTTGGAATCGATTGAGAGATATATCCGCGGAGAAATGCTTTCGGAGGAAAGAAAGTTTTTCGAAGATCTCAGAAAAACAAATCCGGGAATCGACCAGATGGTGGTTGAACATACCGTGTTTCTTTCTCTGATTGAAAAATTCGGCGACCGGAAGAATGTAAAATCTACGTTGCAGGAAGTTCATAATGAACTTTTCGAAACCGGCCAGATTCGGCAGACAGCAGAAACCAAGGTTTTCCGTCTCTGGCTAAAATATCGTAAAGTGATCGCAGTAGCCGCGTCCATTGCCGGCATCACCGCGCTGGCCATCACCGGCATTACCTCCTACTTCGCCCCTAAAGTAGCTACCAGCCGCCTGGAAGACCTGAGCCGTAAGGTTTCTATTCTCGTACAAGGTCAAAAATCTTTGAACGAAAAACTCAATCAGACACGCATCCCTAACCGGATACCCGTGGAAGCAGAGTTTAAATTGGGTGGCACTGGCTTTATGCTCGATCCACGCGGTTATATTGTTACCAATGCCCATGTGATCAGTAACTCTACTGTAGTGATCGTTCAGAATTATAAGGGTCAGGAATTTAAAACAGACGTGGTTTATATTAGTCCCAACGCGGATCTCGCCTTTTTGAAAATAGTTGACAGCGAATATAAAGCACCCGCCATGATTCCCTATGCGATCAGTAAATCAAACATCGAACTCGGCGAAGCGATCTTTACCCTGGGATATCCCCGCGATGAAATTGTTTATGGAGAAGGTTATCTGAGCGCAAAAACCGGTTATAGTGGCGATACGCTGGCCTGCCAGATCGCCGTGGCGGCGAATCCCGGAAACAGCGGCGGACCGGTACTGGACAAAAACGGTGAAGTGATTGGGGTACTCAGCAACCGTCAGATACAGGCTCAGGGTGTCGTCTTTGCGATCCGTTCTAAAAGTATCCTGATTGCTTTGGATGAAATGAAATCCGATACCAGCATAGCCACCATCCACCTTCCGGCGGGTTCTTCTGTAAAGAATATGGACCGTGTGCAGCAGGTTAAAAAAATTCAGGAATATATTTACCTGGTTAAAAGTTATTAATTAGAATAGCCTGTTCGGGTACAATCCGGATGTTATCAGGGCATTCAGACTCTGTTGCACCATCGGCGCATCTTCTTTATAGGTAACACCAAACCAGCTGGATGCTGTCGGAATAATTTTAATTTGCCCTCTCTTTTCATGGATGTAACGATCCCCAATAATAGGAATAAAAAATTCTGATTTTAATTCCTGTCCGCTTTTTTGAAGAAATTCTTTGAAGGTTTTTTCGATGAATTCAAAAACGGATGGATCGAAACACCAAAAATTCATAGAGACTTTGGAATCGTCGGGAACTGTAAACGTTGTGCCCTCTTCTTCATAAGTTATCGCTCCGGTCTCATTGCGATAAATCTTGGTGCGCTCATGAATGGAGATGAGGTTATTATTCGCGTCCACCTGGCAAACACCCCGGCTCACCGAGCCATTTTCAGAAAGGGTCTTCGACAAGTCATATCCAATAATACTACAGGTAGACGGACTGCAGGCCGTAGTCAGGAAAAGAAATGCTTTTTCAAAAGCATCCCGTCCATAAAAATCATCTGCATTGATCACTGCAAAGGGATCCTGAATGGCAGACCGGGCACAGAGGACGGCATGCGCCGTTCCCAATGGTTTTGAGCGGTCGGGCGGAAGCGTATAACCATCCAGATAGGCATTCATTTCCTGATATACGTATTCGGTTTCCACTTCATTGCCCCATTTGGGCTCAAATATATTTTTAAATTCTGTTGCAAAATCCTTGCGGATAATGAACACAATTTTTTTAAATCCAACCTGAATTGCATCATATATGGAATAATCCATGATGGTTTCCCCGGAAGGTCCGAATGACTGAATCTGCTTCATGCTGCCATAACGCGAGGCCATCCCAGCCGCCAGGATCAATAAGGTTGGTTTCA
>JAYWCS010000152.1:0-15207 GCA_043780315.1 Bacteroidota bacterium
TGGTTATATTACGGGGGAAGTCATCTCCATCAATGGCGGCATGTATTCCTGAAAATGTGGAAAGCTGGAAGGCAGAAAAGGAGGAATTTTGAGTTATTATCCTCATTTTGCAGCGGATCATTTTCATTGTAATGATACTTTCTTATCTATATCTTCCCATCAGCTTCTAACCATGAAAAGAGTCGTGATTACCGGGCTTGGCATCTATTCCTGTATCGGCAAGGATCTGGAAGAAGTGAAAACCAGTCTGCTGCAGGGCAGATCCGGGATTATTTTCGATCCGGTTCGCAAAGAAATGGGATTTCGTTCGGCGCTGACGGGCTTCGTGGAGCGCCCGAACCTAAAAGGTCTGCTCGACCGGCGGGCGCGTATCATGCTGCCCGAGCAAGGCGAGTTCGCTTATATGGCGACGATTCAGGCGCTGGCGCAGGCGGGTATCGACGCTGATTATATTCAGCAACATGAAATCGGTATTTTATATGGCAACGATAGTTCTGCCAAGGCCACCATTGAGGCGGTGGATGTGATGCGGCAAAAAAAAGATACCATGCTGGTGGGTTCCGGTGCCGTTTTTCAAACGATGAATTCAACGGTCACCATGAATCTGGCGACCATCTTTAAGCTCCGGGGCGTAAATTTTACGATCAGCGCAGCCTGTGCGAGTGGATCGCATGCGATCGGACTGGGTTATCATTTCATCAAAACCGGATTGCAGGACTGTATCATAACCGGAGGTGCTCAGGAAACAAACGCACTCTCGATGGGTAATTTCGATGCTCTTTCTGCGTTCTCGGCCCATGAATTGGATCCGCAAAAAGCTTCCAGGCCGTTTGATAAGGACCGCGACGGGCTGATCCCCAGTGGAGGTGGCGCTACTGTTGTGCTCGAAAGTCTGGAAATTGCCCAAAAACGTGGCGCCCATATTCTGGCTGAAGTGATCGGATACGGTTTTTCTTCCAATGGGGAACACATTTCCAATCCGACGGTGAACGGGCCCGTGCGCTCGCTCCGGATGGCATTAAAAGATGCAGGTGTCGATCCGGCAGCCATCGATTATATTAATGCGCATGCTACTTCCACTCAGGCGGGGGATGCCAGTGAAGCCAAGGCATTGGTGGAGGTGTTTGGAGAAAAGAAAGTGCCGGTCAGTTCCACGAAATCCATGACGGGTCATGAATGCTGGATGGCCGGCGCCAGCGAAATTGTTTATTCAATGATCATGATGCAGAACGGATTCATCGCACCCAATATTAATTTCCAAAATCCGGACGAAGATTCGGCAAAACTCGATATCGTAAAAACTTCCAAAGAGAAAAATATAAATGTATTTTTGTCTAATTCATTTGGCTTCGGAGGAACGAACTCCTCTTTGATTGTGCGAAAATGGATACCCTGAAGAGTAAAGCAACAACTATGAACCAAAATCAACCCATGATTGATCAGATAAACGGGTTTTTATCTGATGAATTCGAAGTGGATATTAACCGAATGCAACCAGATGCCAACCTGCGGCAGGTGCTCGAACTCGATAGCCTGGATTATATAGACCTCGTGGTTGTGGTGGAAAATAATTTTGCCTTCAAAGTAAAACCGGAAGATTTTACGCGCATCATCAGCTTCCAGGATTTCTATTCGTATATTATTTCCCGTGCTCAAACTAAAGAACCAAGCGATGCCGTTGTGGCAGGGAAAATCCAGGGGTAACCCGACCGGTTTCCGGATCTTCGTCTGGGTACTGAAAAAAGCCGGTGTAGCTCCTGCGTATGTACTACTTCGTTTCGTAGCTGTCTACTACTTTTTTTTCTCCCCCCGGGCATTTATTTCACAGTACTTTTTTTTCACCAAACAACTCCGCTATTCGTTCCTACGGGCCGTAGGATGTATTTATAAAAATTATTATTGGTTCGGTCAGACGATCATCGACCGCGTAGTGATGCTTTCCGGAATAGCTGCGCCCTTTGAGTTTGAATTTGAAGGGGAGGATTTTTTACGTGTGATGGTGGAGCAAAAAAAAGGCGGTCTGCTGCTCAGTGCTCATATCGGTAACTGGGAAATTGCGGGCCACTTACTACAACGTCTCGGCACCGACATGCATATCGTTATGTATGATGGCGAACAACAGCAAATAAAAAACTACATGGAAACGATTACCGGAAAAAATTCGGCCCATATTATTCTGATCAAAGAAGATCTTTCACATATTTACGCGATTCAGGAAGCCCTGGCAGGGAATGGATTTGTTTGTATGCACGCGGATCGTTTTCTGGAAGGAAATAAAACGATTACGGGATTGTTGTTGAATAAAGCCGCCCTGTTTCCAGCGGGACCGTTCCTGCTGGCCAACGTTTTTCATTGTCCGGTTTCTTTTGTTTTTGCAATGAAGGACAGGCCGTTCAAATATCATTTCTATGCGAGTCCTTCAAAAATATATGCCGGCGACCGCGAAATATCCATACCGGAAATGCTGCGCGATTACAATCAGGCGGTGGAGCGTACGGTATTGAAATATCCACTCCAGTGGTACAATTATTATGATTTTTGGAAACCGGCAGAAAGCCCCCCCGCCGATCGCTGAACACAAAAAACTGAACGCTTAATACGTACATTTACCAAATGCTTTTTCAACCCCTGGATGCGACCGACCTTATACCGCAAAAAAGCCCCTTTATCATGGTGGAGAAGCTCCTGTACGCCGATGAAAAAACCTCGCGTACGAGTCTTGGCATTAAGGAAGAAAATATTTTTGTGCGGGATGGATATTTTTCAACGCCCGGCATGGTGGAAGCCATGGCACAAACGGCCGCAGCAGGAACGGGTTACCTGTTTAAACGGGATAACAAAGGCGTTCCCATCGGATATATCGGGGCAGTGCAACATTTGGAAGTTTATGAGTGGCCGCCGGTTCATGCAGAAATTAATATGGAGATTAATCTGCTAACAAAAATCATGCAGGTATCATTGGTAGCCGGAACGGTAAAACTAAATGACCGGGTGATTGCAAAATGTGAAATGAAAATTTTTATCAGTCCGCAGTCATGAAAAATAATTAATGTCTCTCAGCAGATATTAATAAACTGGAACAATGGAAAACAAACTGGTTACAAAAACGACTATCCGTGTGCGTTTCAATGAAGCCGATCCGCTGGGTATCGTATGGCATGGTCATTATATCCGGTATTTTGAAGACGGCCGCGAAGATTTCGGAAATCATTATGGTATTGGATATCTCGATATTTACAAGCAGGGTTTTGTAACGCCTGTGGTAAACATCGATTGTTCATTTAAAAAATCGTTGCGATATGGAGATCAGGTGCTGATTGAAACAACATATACGCCCTGTGATGCGGCGAAACTGCTATTCAGTTATCGCCTCTTCAATCCAAAAACACAGGAGCTGGTAGCCACCGGAAATTCAGTGCAGGTTTTCCTGGACAAAGAATTTTCGACCCTCCAGTTGCAGAATCCAGCTTTTTTTGAAGCCTGGAAAAGTGAACATTTATCTCCT
Source organism: Bacteroidota bacterium (assembly GCA_043780315.1). Classification (GTDB taxonomy): domain Bacteria; phylum Bacteroidota; class Bacteroidia; order Chitinophagales; family Chitinophagaceae; genus Puia. The sequence goes on from JAYWCS010000152.1 coordinate 3,506, forward strand.
AAAAAATAATCATGCGAAAGGTATATGTGATCGCGGACAATATTTATTCCCCTCTTGGAAAAAATACTTTTTCGAATATGGAGGCCCTGAAGTTGGGCCGGTCTGCCATCCAATTACACGAGTCGGCACTTTCTCCGGAACCGTTTTACGCCGCCCTGTTTCCGATGGCAGATAAAATAGCTGAAGGACCGATGACGGCCCTGGAACAAATCGTCTATACATCGGCGTTAGAGGCTATTCGCAACAGCGGAATCGATCTGTATTCCAAAAAAACCGGATTTATTCTCTCCTCCACCAAAGGAAATATCAGTCTGATCGAGAATCTTTCTGATAACCACATTCCGGAAGAAAGTCTTTCTTTAAATACCAGTGCAGAAATCATTGCCAAACGTCTGGGCATGAACACGGAGCCGCTGGTGGTATCCCACGCCTGTATTTCAGGCCTGCTGGCGATGATCACCGGGATGCGGCTGATACAGTCCGGCGTACTGGAAAACGTCGTCATTTCCGGTGGCGACCTCATTACCTCTTTTATTTATTCCGGTTTTCAATCTTTTATGGCCATCAGCGCAAATCCCTGCAGACCTTTTGATGCGGACCGGGACGGCATCACTCTGGGGGAAGCGGCAGCTACCATTATCCTTTCGAGTGAGCCGGCAACAGACAGTTTTCAAATAACCGGGGGATCGGTTTCCAATGATGCCAATCATATTTCCGGGCCCTCGCGCACGGGCGAAGAATTATATCTGGCGATCCGGCGCGCGCTGCTGCAGGCTGGATTGGAGGCCTCGGAAATCGATCTGATATCGGCCCATGGCACGGCCACCCGGTACAATGATGAAATGGAAGCCCGGGCGATTCACCTGGCGAAAATGGAATCGGTGCCGATGAATAGTTTGAAAGGCTATTATGGACATACCTTGGGCGCCGCCGGAATTTTAGAATCCATTGTTTCGATTCATTCAATGAAAGAAGATTTTATTTTACCGACCCGTGGATTTGCAACACCGGGAACGGAAAAACAGGTTCAGGTAGTGAAAGAGATGCAGCATCAAAAATCCGTTAAATGTTTAAAGACAGCCTCCGGATTCGGAGGATGTAATGCTGCATTGATTATTGTGAATTCTTAAATATGATCATGGCGTTTTTTGAAAGCGACAATAAAACAGCACTGGAATCAAAAGAACTGGCTCAATGGATCTCCTTCAGTCCGGTGGTTTTTCAGGTTGCCCGCGTACTGAGAAATACCGGCATTCTGCAGGCATTGTTGGAAAAAGGAAGCGACGGGCTGACACAATCCGAGATTCAGGCCCTGGTTCAACTTCCGGTCTATGGGGTACGTATTCTGCTGGAATCAGGACTGGGCATCGGTTTGGTAACTTTTCACGATAACCACTATGCCATTACGAAAACGGGTGTTTTTATTCAAAACGATGCCCTCACCAATGTGAACATGGATTTCGTTCATGATGTATGTTATAAGGGATTGTTTGCGCTCGATAAAAGTATTGAAACAGGTAAACCCGAAGGACTGAAAGAATTTGGGGACTGGGATACGATTTACGACGGGCTCTCCTCCCTTCCACCCGACGTGCAGAAGAGCTGGTTCGCCTTTGACCATTTTTTTTCAGACCTGGCGTTCCCGCATGCCCTGCCCAAAGTTTATTATGGTGAAATTAAAAAGATACTCGATATTGGAGGGAATACGGGGAAATGGGCGATTGCCAGTGCGCGTTTTTCAAAGGATCTTGAGATCACGATCATGGACCTGCCCGGGCAACTGGCGGTTGCCAAGGAGAATGTAAAACAGGCCGGACTCGAAGACCGTATTTCATTTTATCCGGCCAATATCCTCGATGAAAAAACGATTTTTCCAACCGGCTTCGACGCCATCTGGATGAGTCAGTTTCTGGATTGCTTTTCAGAAAAGGAAATCGTCTCTATTTTGAAACGATGTTACGAGGCGGTTTCAGAAGATCAGTATGTTTTAATCCTGGAAGCATTCTGGGATAATCAACGATTTGAAACAGCTGCTTTTTGTTTGCAACAAACTTCTGTTTATTTTACGGCTCTGGCTAACGGCAACAGCCAGATGTATCATTCCGAAGTATTCATACGCTGTATTGTGGAAGCAGGATTTGAAGTAGTGGAAAGAATTGAAAAAATTGGCATTAGTCACACGATGTTGAAATGTAAAAAAAATGCTTCATTGAAAAAATAATCTATGACAATTCATTCCACAGATGTATTGGTGATCGGCGCTGGCCCAGCCGGCACCGTGGCGGCATCGATCGTTCATAAAGCAGGCTATCGGGTACATATCGTGGAGAAAATGAAGTTCCCCCGTTTTGTAATCGGAGAAAGTCTTCTGCCCCGTTGCATGGAAGCGTTGGAAGAAGCTGGTTTCTTAGATGCAGTAAAAGAAAAAAAATTCCAGGAAAAAGGCGGTGCAAAATTTGTAAAAAACGGAAAGATCTGTGACTACCAGTTTGCCGATCAGTTTACGCAGGGCTGGACCTGGACCTGGCAGGTTCCCCGGGCCGAATTCGATCAAACCCTCGCCGATACGGTTGAAAAAATGGGTGTGACCGTTGATTATGAAACCACCGTTACGGGCATCGAATTCGCCGGGTCCGATTCGGTTACAACCGTGATCGATAAAAATGGAATGCCGTCGCAGATCAAAGCCAGATTTATTATTGATGGCAGCGGCTATGGTCGCGTGATCCCCAAATTATTCAAACTCGATAAACAGTCCAACCTTCCCACACGCAAGGCGCTATTCACCCATACCGTGGATCTGAGAAGAGCCTTATCGGATGAACCGAACCGGATTACAATCGTTGTACATCAGCCGGCGGTATGGATTTGGATCATTCCGTTTTCCAACGGGATTACCTCGCTCGGATTTGTCGGCGATCCGTCCTTTTTCAATCAATATCCGGGCAATCCCGAAAAACAACTTCGTTGCCTCATTGAGGCAGAACCCTATCTGAGAGAACGTTTCAAAGAAATAGCATTTAAATTTGAACCCCAGGTGCTGGAGTCCTGGTCCACTACCACTGAGAAATTTTTCGGCGATGGCTTTGTATTAACCGGCAACGTGACGGAATTTCTCGACCCGGTCTTTTCTTCCGGCGTGACGCTGGCGACTGTGTCCAGTCAGATGGCGGGAAAACTGGTAGCAGAAAAATTAAAAGGAAGAACAATTGACTGGGAAAATGAATATATGATCCCCATGATGCAGGGCGTGGATACGTTCCGCTCTTATGTTATGGCCTGGTACGAAGGAACCCTTGACACGATTTTCTTTGCCGACGATCAGGATAACCAGATCAAAAGTCAGATTTGTTCCGTGCTGGCCGGATATGTCTGGGATACGAACAATCCCTATGTAAAAAATCACAAAACCGCGCTGCACCGCCTGGCGTCCCGAATCAACTGCCGAGATCAACTAATACCCAAATCGATTTAATCCATTACCAATACTTTGCAACCGGCCCGAAACATTACCAGCTCCTGCCTGATCTCCGGCAACAAAATATTTAAAAACGATCGGCTTGTTTTTGAATATCCCGGGAATGCAGAAACATTTCTGAATGAAACCTATTCCCATTTTAAAATTGCGTATTCAAAATTTCACAAAATGGATCAGCTCTGCAAGCTGGGATTTCTGGCTGCGGAGATTTTACTCAAGGGCAGGAACCACGAAAAAAAATATCACGAAGAAGATACGGGCGTCATATTGAGTAATGCCCATGCCAGCCTGGATGTGGACCTGAAATATGCCAAAACGATTTCATCCGGTGCCAGTCCGGCGTTGTTTGTATACACCCTGCCTAATATTGTGATCGGAGAAATATCCATCCGCCACCGGTTTAAAGGCGAAAATGCATTTTTTGTATTTAAAAACTTCGATGCTAATTTTATGGCGGAATACGTAAATGGTTTGTTTGGCAATAAACTGATTAAAACCTGTATCTGCGGATGGGTCGACTTCTACAAAGAAGAATACCGCGGGCTGCTCATGTTGGTGGAAACAGACAATTTAAAAAATGCAATACCTTTTACGATTGAGAACATGAATAAATTGAATCAGCACCCCCATGGATAATTTAATGCAAACGTTGAAAAAGCAGATCATCGACAGATTAAAACTGAAGGATCTGAAGTTGGAAGATTTCGGTGACGATCAGCCTTTATTTGTGGAAGGCATCGGATTGGATTCGATCGACGCTCTGGAGCTGATTGTTTTACTTCAGCAGGAATATCAAATCAAATTATCCAATCCGGGAGACGGATCTAAGGTATTTCATTCCGTCAGAACTATGGCTGAATATATTACCGCCCACCGCTCCGCCGCAAAGGAAACGGTATGAGTGCCCGGGTGTTTGTTGCGGGAATGGGTGTGATCTCGGCGATCGGAAAAAATGTCTCAGAAAATCTGCATTCGCTGCTTGCCGAAGAAGCGGGGATCGGCGAAATGAAATGGCTTCGTTCGGTTCATGACAAGGAATTACCCGTTGCCGAAGTAAAATGTAATAATGAGACACTCGCGTTGATGGGTGGACTTTCCGCAATGTTGCCCCGCACGGCCCTGCTGAGTGCGGTTGCTGCCCAGGAAGCGCTGCAGGATGCAGGATGGCAAAAAAATAACTCCCTGCGCACCGGATTTGTTTCTGCCAATACTGTTGGCGGTATGGATAAAACGGAGCATTTTTTCAAATCGTTTACCCACGACAAATCCGGAGGAAAATTATCCGACATCGTTCATCATGAATGTGGCGCGATCACCGAATTGGTTGCGAACCACCTGGGTACTACGCATTTTGTAAGTACGGTCAGTACCGCCTGCTCGTCTTCTGCGAATTCGATTTTTACCGGCGCGCGCATGATTAAGGCCGGACTGCTGGATTTTGCATTGGTCGGCGGCGCCGATGCGCTCACCCGGTTTACACTCAATGGTTTTAATACCCTGATGATTTTAGATAAAAATTTGTGTAAACCCTTCGACGAAAACCGGCAGGGATTAAATCTGGGCGAAGGTGCAGCCTATCTCCTGCTGGCGTCCGAAAAAGGAATCCATGCATTAAATAAAAATCCTTACGCACGCCTGAGCGGCTATGCCAATGCCAATGATGCCTTCCATCAAACCGCCTTGTCGCCTGAGGGAACTGGTTCCTACGAAGCAATGCAGGGCGCGTTGAACAGTGGCGGTTTTCAATCCGGAGATATTCACTATATCAACCTCCACGGCACCGGCACCCAGAATAATGACATTGCGGAAGGAAAGGCCATCCAGCGATTATTTGCCCCGTATTTACCTAAAATGAGTTCTACTAAATCCTATACCGGTCATACCCTGGGCGCCAGCGGTGCGGTAGAAGCGGTGTATTCCGTACTCTGCATTCAGGAACGGGTGATTTTTCCAACGCTTCGTCTCGAAACACCAATGAAAGAATTTTGCTTTGAACCGGTAACGACTTGTTTGAAAAATCAACCGGTAAAAAATGTGCTATCGAATTCCTTCGGATTCGGTGGCAATTGTTCATCCCTTATCTTTTCCGCTGATTAATATTTCGTATGAAAATTTTTATCCGTTCAGCAGGAAATATATCTCCGCAGCGCACGCTGGAACCGGAACTGTTTTTTCAATCCCGGAATATGCCGTTGGCTGGTATGCTGACAGCCATCGAACCGGATTATGATCAATATATAAATAGTAAGATGATCCGACGCATGAGCCGGATCGTAAAAATGGGTGTATCAGCTGCTTTGCAATGTCTGAAAAATGCCGGGGTGGAAATGCCGGGCGCGATCATCACGGCCACTGGCTATGGATGCCTGGAAGACAGCGCCCTGTTCCTTCAACGGATGATTGAGTTTGATGAAAAACTACTAAGTCCGACCGCTTTTATTCAATCCACCCATAACACCGTGGGCGCACAAATTGCGCTGCTATTGAACTGCCACCAGTATAATAATACGATCGTTCACCGCGCTTTTTCTTTTGAAAATGCATTGATCGAATCTGCTTTGTTATTGGAAGAAGGGTTCGGTCCCCTGCTCTTAGGAGCCATTGATGAAAATACCAGGGAGCGGCAGGCTATTCTCAGCCGCTTTGGGTTGTACCGACAAACAAAGTCAATGAAGCCTAAGGAATTCGATCAGCGAACGGGTAATATCGCCGGGGAGGGCGCCGCTTTTTTTTTGCTGGATAAAGAACCTGGTACAAATCCGATGGCGGTTTTAAAAGATGTAAAAACACTGCAGTCACCGGCTCCTCCCGAAGAGGTAATAAATATCATCGGTGCGTTCCTTCAGGAAAATAGTCTGTCGATGGAGGACATCGGGCTCGTGCTGACCGCACAAACCGGAAATGGAAGGATGGATGAGTCTGAACATTTTTTATTAACAACCGTATTAAGCGGCATCCCACATATTCCCTTTAAATATTTATGTGGTGACTACCCTACCGCGACGGGATTTGCCTTATGGCTGGCCGCCTGGATATTAAAAGAACAACGATCGCCCTTTTGGATGCAAGAGGTTAAATTTCCCATCCGGAATATTTTGATACACAACCACACAGAAAACAATCAGCATAGTGTCTTTATAATCGGCTCCTGTTGAACTATCGGATTTTTAATATTTTATTTATCATGCTGATGATCGGCTGGATCCTGTCGGACCGGTATCTGCATATCGGTTCGGCAGCCTATGGGTGGCTCCTGCTCATCTACGTATCTGTATTATTTTGCGGTAGTTATTTTATTCAAATGGGATTTTTCATCAAGTCTGTCAACCGGTCGAATACGACCGAAAAATGGGTTGCTTTGAGTTTTGATGATGGCCCGCAGAACACAAAAACCGATCGAATACTGGATATTTTAGAACAGCATCAAACAACGGCAGCCTTTTTTTGCATCGGACGAAATATCCCGGGGAATGAAGCGATATTGAAAAAAATTTTGGCAAACGGGCACCTGATCGGCAATCACAGTTACTCGCATGATCGCTTTTTTGATCTGTTCGGTTCAGAAAAAATGCGATTGGATATCGAACGCATGAGCCGGCTGACACTGGAAGTGACGGGCCACTACCCGATTCTTTTCCGACCGCCTTACGGCGTCACGAATCCGAACCTGAAAAAAGCCGTCCTGAATGCGGGACTCACTTCCATCGGCTGGTCCATACGCTCATACGACACGATGATACGCAATGAAACCCGTCTGCTGAATAAGATACTGGGTGCTTTGAAACCGGGCGCCGTCATTCTATTACACGATACCAGTGAAACGACCATACAAATACTACCCCGGCTCCTGGAAGAAATCAAGGCAAAGGGATATCAGGTCATCGGGCTGGATAAAATGCTTAATTTGATACCCTATGCGTAAGGCCATCGTGTTGTTTAGCTTTTTTGTTACAGGACTGCGTTGCGTTGCTCAATATCCGGGATATATTTTATTGAATCAACCCGAAACATTCAAAAAAGCCTTTGCGTCCGCAACTAAAGCGACGCAATCGATTGAAGCCGATTTCACCCAGGAAAAAAGCCTGCAGCTGTTAGCAGAAAAAATGAATTCAAAAGGAAAATTCTGGTACAAAAAAGGGAATAGCCTGCGGATGGAATATAGGGATCCTTATGAATATTTAATGATCCTTCAGGCAGGTAAAATTTTCATTAAAGACGGACAAAAAGAAAATAAAATATCCGCAAATTCCAACAAAACATTTCAACAGGTGAACCGGCTGTTAATTGATTGTGTTTCCGGTAGCATGTTAGAAAACCCCGATTTCAAATCCACTGTATTTGAAAACAACACCTTCTATCTGATCGAACTCAGACCCCAGGAGAAAAATCTGAAAGAACTGTATCGAAATATAAATATTATCATTGACCGGAATGATTTCACGGCCAGCTCGATCGGGATGTACGAACTTTCGGGCGATCATACCATCATTGGTTTCCAACATAAAAAATTAAATGCGACCATTCCCGATTCGCTGTTTGCTATTCCTTAGCATGATGCCGTTCGCGGCCTGCAACCAGTATAGACACTTGCAATCCGTTCCGGCAGATCCTTTATGTTTGGAGAAATTCAAACCGGTATTTTTACATGCAACGTATAAAACTTCGGTCGACGTAGTCGGGAAACACATCAGCGGGCTGTTGCTGATCAAAATGATGCCGGATAGCAGCATCCGCTTTGTTTTTTCAAATCAAATGGGTTTCAGCTTTTTCGACCTGGGTTTTTTGCCGGATAATGGATTTAAAGTATTTCAAATCATTCCGCAGATGAACAAAGAAGCATTGATAAAAACCCTGAGAAAGGATTTTGAATTAATCCTTTTTCGGAATATAAATAATAAAAAATCGTTTTCTTTACAGGATAGCAGCGAATGGTATCACGGGTTTTCACAATCCAAAGGCGTCAACTATTATGTCACCGACATTCATTGTAACCACCTGATTAAAATGCAGCGGGCCTCAAACCGTAAACCAGTGATGGAAGCGGTAATGGATACGCCGATCAACGGGAGCCCTGACAGTATTTCGATCCGGCACCTGAATTTTAATTTTTCAATTACTTTAAAAAAAATATCGACCCTTGCTACTGAATGAACTTTACACCATCCAATCGCAATCGGTGAAGGAAAATCAATTGCATTTCCTCCTTCATCTGGAAGCGGATCATGCCATTTTCAAAGGACATTTTCCTGGCCAACCGGTGCTGCCGGGCGTATGTATGCTCGAAATGATCGCCGAGCTGACTGGCCGTTCATTGCATCAGCGATTTCGTATTTCCGGCGGACCGGTCATTAAATTTTTAAATATGATCGATCCGAGAAAAAATCGGCTTATTGAAGTAGGTATCGAATATCAAATCGAAAAAGAAACGGTCGCTGTTCAGGGGAAAATATTTCATGAATCTTTCATCTTCATGAAATATCAACTCGTATTACTGCCGTTAATGTAGTTTGCGAATCTGAAATGAAAATATCGATCCTTTTCCGGATGCCGACTGAACTTCTATCTTTCCAGACATTTTTTCAATCAGCTTCTTGACGGTCGACAAGCCGATGCCAGTGCCTTTTGTGCCGAACCGGTCCCGCACCCCCAGCGTAGTAAACATTTCAAATATTTTTTGTTGCTCTTCCTGCGCGATGCCATGGCCATTATCGGCGACAACAAAATAATAGTTTAGGATATCTTCTGAAAATTGGATGGCAACCTCAGGTTTTTCGTTGTCATTATATTTGAGTGCATTTTGTAACAGATTTACAAATATTTGTTCCAAAGCGGTTTTATTTATGTGAATCCGGATATCTTCCTGAGGAAACCGAATATCTGCCGGCTGTTTCACCTGAAGCATTTCTGCAATGGAAAGTAAAAATGGTTTCAGACTGAACGTTTCCGCTTCTTCCTGCATCGCCCGCTCAGCTCGGTAATAGGCAAGAATTCCATCCACCAGATTTTTTATTTTGAAAGACGAACGGTTGAGCACTTTCAGCAACTGATTATTTTCCTCGTCAATAGCCTCTCCAAAATTTTCGCGGAGCATTTCACTGGTGAGAACAATGCTGGCAAGTGGTGATTTGATATCATGTGAAACGACATAAGCAAACTGTTGCAATTCCTCGTTACGGGATTCGAAATGTTCCTTAAAAATTTTCAGCTGAAAATTGGCTTTCCGGAGTTCGAGCATTTGAATAACTTGTTTAGCAAGGATCTGCAGGGAACGCAACTGCCTTTCAGAAAGCTGTTTTGGCTGTTGATCCATCACACAAAGAGTACCTAGTGCGTACCCATCAGGGTTTGTGAGTGGAATGCCAGTATAGAAAACAACATGCGGATCACCGATAACAAATGGATGATCAAAAAATCTTTTGTCTTCACGCATATCCTGCACGACGAAAGGTTCCGACGGGTGATTAATGGCATGTGAGCAAAATGCCAGATCGCGTGGTATTTCTGTAACCGAAACGGGGCCGCCGGATTTAAAAAACTGTCTTTCGGAATCAATCAGGGTGATCATGGAAATCGGCGTCTCGCAGATTTCCGAGGCCAGCAGCGCGATTTCGTCAAATTGTTTCTCGGCTTCGGTATCTAACATTTTGTATTGCCGCAGGGCTGCCAGTCGCTCTTTTTCATTCACCGGGACAGAAGGCGTTTGCATGCTGTAAAGTAACATTAAATGAAGCGGATTCACGTTGCGTGATTCCAGCCGCCGGCATTTTCTTTTCAGCGGATACGAACATCCTGAAAAAATCATTTTCCCAGACCTGGTAATAGTCATGGGATTTTAAAAAAGTTTTTAGATAACCCATCGTTTCGTCTCGGAATTTGTAATCTTCCTTATAATTGTCCGGCCAGTTATTTCCGATCGTGCTCCTTTTTTGAATAATTACAACGGGACAAACATGGGTTTCGTAAAAAGATTTATTCAGTTCCTGCAAAAACACGCCATCGTCATATAACCATAGCCAGGAATTATGCATGTACGGTTTCGTGTCCGTCAGATAGTAATACATAGGTATGCAATCGTAGGCCAGGACAAAATCATCGGGCTTAACATAATGGGCACTGGCATCCAGTAATTCGTTGACCACTCTCGCCCGCCGCTCCGTAGTATAAATGCCTTTTACATGCCGATTATTTACGGTAAAACGCATCGCAGATCGGTTTGCGCGGTCGAAATAGGGATAAAAGTAGGTTACGCTGATAATGTAAATCAATGTCAGATAGATTCCGGCATTGCGCAGACCGGTCATTTGTTTTACATCGATCACCTGTTCATAGGAATGCTGGGTATTTTCACTCACGATCACCCGGCTGCTTAAAGCCCTGATATTTAGCAGATAATCAACAGTGATCGGCAGCATTATCCAAAGGGCATATTTACCAACCGTCACCAGCACAAAATTACTCCCGATGGGCATGATCAATATCATCAGACAGCCAATCGCTGCCAAAATGCGAAGATCTTTCGGTTGCCGGCCCGTCGTAATCAGAAATCCGACAATCAAACTGATTCCGGTATAAAACAAAAATAGATAAAACCAGAAATCGGGATCTTTCTTCGCCCGGTAAATACAAATCACCGTTAATATCATTAAAACCGCATACTTGATAATGGGTAAAAACGGCCTGCTAAACGGGATATCGGCCTTCATTCTTCTCCAAGCCGCAGCCGAACTCCACAATAACACCATCACGACCGTGGCGATCGCCAATCCTTCACTGAAATGAACCACATATTGTTTGATCATCGCATAAAGGCTATGCGAATTTTCATGGCTCCCCCCGATCTGGCGCGCCAGCTTCAGACTATTCAAAAAAATGATATCATGGTGCATCAGCCGCATGATGGCCATTAAAACAACCGAGCTTACAATAAATCCCAGAAGGAAGAGGACCGACTGGCCCACGACCTGCCGTATCGAGTGACGATTCAGATATCCCGAAAACCAGATGGCCAAAATCATTCCGAGTCCCAAAATATTTGGAAGCCTCGAAAAAGTATTGAGGGAAACGAATACCCCGGCAAAAAAGAGCAAAAAATATTTTTGTTTCGTTAGTCCCGTAAATAAAAACCAGGAGGAACACAGGAAAAATAAGGCGGTCACATCATCATAATTCAACTCTTTGATGGCCGTAGCCAGAAACAAAATAATGAGGAACATGGAGAGACGTA
>JAYWCS010000153.1:0-2473 GCA_043780315.1 Bacteroidota bacterium
GTTCCTTTGCATAGATATAAATAATGTTCGCCAGCATATACGCAATACCGATCCTGCCCAACACACTCGAAAAACGGATATCTGATAAAGGCCTTAACTGCAAGCCATTATTATATATTAAACCCAGCAACACCAATAGTAATCCTCTTTTTACCACCCGCAGCATTACCTGCTGTTTTGTTTTTCCCTCCGACAGAGATCGTCCGATTGAATACGGCGTAGATACTCCTGCCAAAAACAGAAACAGCGGAAAGATCAGGTCATACAAATGAAACCCATTCCAATCCGGATGCGTGAACTGTGTTGAGATAGCTGCCCAGAATGGTGAGCCCGTTGCTTTCGCCAGCTCATGCAATAACTCATCCGCACCAATGATCCAGAACATATCAAACCCTCTTAGCGCATCTAACGAATACAGGCGCTGGTCAATGGTCTTTTTTGTTTCCTGATTTGTCATAATGTCTTTGTTTTACTCTGCGAGAACTCCCTGTCCTCAGCGGCTCTGCGGTGAATGGTAGCTCTATTTCACCGCAGAGCCGCAGGGAGCGCAGAGGTTTCGCAGAGAGTTTACATTTTCGGCTCCCAGCCGGGCTGGTATTCTCTGCTCCAGTATTTCAATGCACCCGCATCATTCAGAATATGTCCGTTCGTAGAATCAATCTGCAGGGTTCGGCCGGTTCGCTGTGATATATTTCCGAGTTGCACCAGCAATGTACTCTGGTGCCCACCCAGAATATCAGAAATCACCGGTGTGCCTTTTTTAATGCCGTCGAAAAAATTCTGAATATGATATGCATCTAATTCCTGAGCAGGATCCGATAGATTGCGTGTATCGATCACACGATCATTCTTTACCTCTTTTACCAGGTTATTTTTCAGGTCATGTATTTTATATGCATTACCGCTCTCAATAATCATTGAACCGTTCTCTCCATAAAATACTACACCCACACTATTGGCCTCCACGCTTTTTCCATTACAACTACGCCCTTCCCATGTGATCATTGCTTTGTTACCGAATGTAAGACTATTCACCTGTGTATCCGGTGTTTCCCAATCATCCTGGTAACGGTATCTTCCACCTGAGGAACTAACTGTAGTTGGATATTCAACCCCCAATCCCCATCGCGCAAGATCTACCATATGTGTTCCGTTGTTCAACGCTTCACCCGTTCCCCAATGCCAGAACCAGTGCCAGTTATAATGTATGAGGTTATCACGAAACGGCCTTCTCGGTGCCGGTCCCTGCCACAGATCATAATTCAACCAGGCCGGCACTTCGGTTTCTTTTCCTTTACCAATTGATGGGCGATTATTCGTATACCATGTCTTCGCAAAATACGGCCGGCCAATTACACCGGCATGCAGTTCTTTAATAGCCGCATTTACATTAGGCCATGATCTGCGCTGGTTACCCATCTGCAAAACACGTTTGTATTTGTTGGCTGCTTTCACCAGCATTTCTCCTTCATTCGGGTTATGGCTGCAGGGTTTTTCCAGGTACACATGTTTACCCGCCGCACAAGCCAGCAACGCCGCCGGTGCATGCCAGTGATCGGGTGCGGTTACGATAAGCACATCCACATTTTTATCTTCCAGTGCTTTTCTAAAATCTGGCGTTGCTATTGGTTTTTTGTTCTGGATTTTCTCTACTGCATTAATACAAACCTCCGCAGCTCGGGTATCTACATCACACACATGCAATACTTCACACTCCTTCTGCGAAGCAAAATTTTTCGCTACAGCCAACCCGCGACTGTTCACACCCATTGATGCCACCGTTATCTTTTCATTTGCCCCAATAATACGTCGGTAACTATCCGCACTAAACCCCGGTAACACACCACCAAGTGAAAAAGCCACCGCACCTGCGGAAGTCTTCTTAATAAAAGCTCTGCGTGAATTATTCATGGTATTCGTTTTGTGTGTTTTTGCGAGTTTACCCACCAGTTGTTCCTATGGAACTAATAATAGAACCTTATGTGTTTACCCCCTTGCAAACCCATTGCGCCTCTGCGCCTTTGCGAGAATTATTTGCAAGCAAAGGCAAAGAGATGGATTACTTCGTTTTCGCTTTATTATAAATATCCGCCAGCAAAACAGCTTTGCCACCGGCACGTTTACTCTCATCAGCCGCTTCCATAAATGTATAGATCTCCAAGGTTTCTTCTGCACTCACCGGCGGAACACCCGATCTGAAAAATGCAATGATCTGATCCAACAGATTATCATATCCTTTAAACGGCCCCAATACAAGATTCCCTTTTTCACCATAAACCGTTCCGCCATAATCATGCGTTCCCGTTCGGGTGCCGCGGAAAGTTCCGGTGCGGCCATCCTGCCAGCTACCTACAACAATTTCTGTGTTTGCAGAACTTACACGTACCAGTTCTTTACAACCCTTACCCATCACAGCAAATAAAATTTCTATACCATGAATGCCGTACCAAAAAAGATCAGGATGTGTTTTTTC
>JAYWCS010000154.1:0-2454 GCA_043780315.1 Bacteroidota bacterium
AACGCCTCGAATGGATTTCGTGCCCAGTCGAAGGCACGGTGAAAGCAAACCCCCATTGGATAAGCTTTTTCAAGGAGCAGAGAGGCATGGACTTTATCAATACGCCCATCGGGCAACAGCATGCCAAAAACGACTCCATCACATCCGGCTGTTTTACAAGACGCGACTTCGCGCAGCATGATATTAAATTCTTCTTCCGAATATAAAAAGTCGCCCCCCCGCAGGCGAATGATGGGAAACAATTCAATGCTGATTTTAGATCGCACCCATTGAATCGTGTCAATGCCAGGTGTGGTTCCACCGGCTGCGGGGTCAGCACAAAGTTCTATCCTGTCTGCGCCGCTTGCGGCCGCAATCAGGGCGGATTCCGCATTAAAACAGCATATTTCAAGTTTTGTTTTTTTCATTATTTGAACCAACTTTCTGATGCATAAATTTTATCTTCCGCTTCTGAACGAACCGCATAGGTAAAACCGTTCTGAATACAGAAAGCGCCAAAACTGCCGTCTTTTTTCATCGCCAGAAAACCCACCTGCAAGCCCTTCGCTTTTTCGGGATCACGCAGCACGATTCTCTCCACTGCTTTACGGCAGGCCTCGCGGGGGCTTAGACCCTGACGCATATATTCAACAACGAGATGTGATCCAACCATCCGGATCACTTCTTCGCCCACGCCGGTGGAAGTAGCGGCTCCAATTTCATTATCCACAAATAATCCGGCACCGATGATGGGAGAATCCCCCACTCTGCCTGGCATTTTAAATGCCATCCCGCTGGTTGTGCAAGCGCCGCTGAGATCGCCGGCATGATCCATCGCCAGCATGCCAATGGTGTCATGATTTGAAGCTCCACCGGGAATCCCGGATTTTGTATTGAAGCTGTATTTTTTATTCTCCCCATTGATCACAGGTTCATACCTGGACTCTTTGAGCCAGTCTTTCCACATCTTTTCACTATCTGGTGTGAGCAGATTTACTTTTGGAAATCCGTTGGCCAATGCAAAGGCCAGTGCACCTTCTCCGGATAAAATAATATGCGGCGTTTTTTCCATTACCAAACGGGCAACGGAAATCGGATGAACAATATGTTCAAGGCACATGACGGAACCACAATTGCTTTTTTCATCCATAATACAGGCGTCAAGTGTAACATGGCCATCCCGGTCGGGGAGCCCACCGTAACCGACGGAATGATTATTCGGATCTGCTTCAGGAATTTTCACGCCGGCTTCGACCGCATCGAGCGCCCGACCCTGCTGTCTCAATATTTCCCAGGCACCGGCATTGGCTTCTTTACCAAAAAACCAGGTAGAAATAACAAGTGGCTGATTGATAGCGGCGGGGATTGTCTTTCCTGATGCCTTTGTTTTAAGCATCAGCCCGGTGGAGGCGAGTAAAGAAGAACCGATAAATTTTCTTCTGTTAAACATCATGAGTCCGTTTATAATACAATATAGTATAATTGTTTTGGGCACCCCGTCAGATCGTCCGATAAAAAACCGAAAAAGAGATAAATTAAATCCGGTCGATTTTCTTTATAGATTTCAGAATGCGGTGCGTTATATTTAATTTGTAACCGTATTTATCATTAAAATTCTCAACCGACCGGTATGGAACCTATCAACAAACAGTTGCCCGAATTGGAACTGTGGCTTCAGGACGCACAGGCGTACGTATTCAAAATGACCGGTGGCTCCATGAAAAAAGCCGGTTTTCATTTCGACCGGAACCATTTTACTTTTACCCGCAAGAATAAAAAAAGTCTGGATCAACTCGCCATTATTTTCGTGAGCCATTTTCCGGTTAATTTCAGAATCAGTTTTCAACTTGACATCTGGCATCCGCAGATTAAACAAATCAAAGAATCTTTTCTGGGTGATATCCTGAATAAGGACTCGAATCTCGCCAGTATCATTTTACAAATGAAAGATTTTACATCCCAGGATTCGGAGCAGCAGCCGGTGAAAGACTATTCAATTTGTGACCACCGGGATTTGTTTATGGCCTGCGACTGGCTTGCGCATACACTACAGTATGAGCTTATTCCTATTTGTGATCAGATGAGTTCCATTGCTCATCTGGATGATTTTTTTGAATCAAAACCAGACTGGACGCTGAACTCCCATAGCGGCGGAAATATCTGCACAGATTTAATTGTTGCCCGGCTGAACGGCAAAAGAGATGTACATCAGAGATACCGGCAACTTTTCGAAGGACTCCAGCAAAAAATCGGTGAACAGCTGATGACTCCGGAAAGCCGCCATTTGCTGACGCTTTGCTACGAACGGATAAAATAATTTTGAATTTAATAACTGGAAATATCTAAACCTCCTTATAGGAGTTTGAACAATTTGCACCTAAATTCGCAACTTATTTCAAGTTAAAAGTCCGAAAAATGAAAATGGCAGACTCCTTTGAAAAGATTCCGTTAGAAATTTTTCCTGATGCGACCGCA
>JAYWCS010000155.1:0-4004 GCA_043780315.1 Bacteroidota bacterium
TGGTTTTCTGGATACTTTTCGTTACCTGCAGCAGCGAGTATACTTTTTTATCGTTTACTTTTTCAGACATGAATCTATATTTAATCAATGAGTGAAAATACCATATCCTCCGTACCCACTGTTTTCGGGGTCGATTGTCATTTTCAAAAATTACTTATAAAAATTAATTGATCCTGTAAAATTATCGTCATACGGCGGACTTGCCCTGGGTATCAGCATCAGCTTCTCCCCGGATTTTTCATAATCACCATAAGTACCCGGCAATGCACCAAATGTTTTTACACCGGCTTTATCGGCAATTGATGCAGAATACGTTCCATTGAGGGCATCTTGAAATACCGCTTTTATTTCTAACATATTAGTCGTTACGATATAAGTACGATTTTTACCAGGTTTTAATTGGCCGCCCGGAAATTTCACCATTTCCTGGTCAAACAGCTCCACGCCCGGCGAATGTTATAAGTGATTGCCGACAAAGCCAGGTTGAATGAAAAAGACTGGCCGATTTTCGTATCCAACGCTTTTATATCCAACACTTTGGTCACAATGCCAGAACCCCGGTTTGGAATAACGATATCATAGGTCATTCTCAGGCCGTAACGAAGCAAATCCATTCTCCATTTGCGCGCCAACTGAAAATAATCTATGCGCATCGCATCGGTGTTGCTTGGATTCGTGATCACGCGCACGGACTGGTCACTGCCGGAACTTGTGTTATAGTTGGCCGTTGCACTCAGCGTTACAGAAGAATAAGAAGCCGACAATGATGCCCCTAAACTGAGCGCTATTGAATGCTTGGATTGGGATTCATGCGACATGGCGATATCAGATTTTTCTGCGACCCCCTCCCCGCTGTAGCCTTCAAAATAATCCTGTACAATATCCTCAAACTCCTGTTGCCTTACCGACCATTCCTTATGACTGATATTGACGGTTTCCTGCGGTGCCAGGGGTACAGAATTCAATAACTCGCCTCGTTCGATATCGGAAGGATACATTTCAATGCGTTCAAGATGCAGATTGCCCAACGGTTCTATCGTCATACGGCTTTGAAAACCATTTAGAGCACCCTGTATTCCTTTCACGTCAAAAATTCTATTATATCCCGATCCTAAAAATTGTATAGCAGCCGTGGATTTGCCAATATTTTCGGATTCCACGGCCGAAGAACCCATATATGGCTGAAGAACATTATAAAGTTTTACAAAAAGAACAGCATCATTTTTTCAGCCCAGGTAATCGCATCGGGATCTGCTGAGGAGAAATTAATTTTCACAGCTGATGCCGTATTTCCTGCCGCTGCACTCAGCGAAAATTTCACTTCGTTCGTTGAAAACGTGGCGCGGGAGGTATCAGACTGAAATTTATTTCCCTCTTTCTTGCCTGCTTTTTGTGAAGCTACTGGAAAGATGGTTTGCTGTAAAATGATTCCTGAATTATTTGTTACAGTTGAAATAACGGGCGCCGCCTGTTTTGGATAGACAGTGGCAATTACTGTTTGATTTTTCCCTGCAGCAGGCGTTATCAGACTGGCCCGGTAAGCAGTTACTATCTGCGCCAATATTTGCTGGGCCACTTCCGCTTTTTGCGCGCGCTGCACGATCAATTGACTCCCCACATTCACCAATTGCGCAACCTCAACGGCGGCGAATTTCGATGCATGATTCAGGGTGGAATTGTTGCTGCAGTCACTTACCAACGCATCCAGCGCAGGGAGGCCAATATTATAAGATATTTCTTCTAATGAAACAGTCGCTATTTTATCGGTATCACTTCTCCGGAGTGCAGACAATTTGTCCGGAATGATTTGAAGAGAATTCATGAAAGCCGTTTTTTCTACCGAGCGGCTTAGCTGGCCGACCGGATTTTTAGAAACAACAGGTCTTGTCGGATTAGCGGGAATAGACTGGGGACTATTATTCGAATTAATCTGCACGTAGGTCGCTTTGTAATCAATCCGCTGGGGGGGGTTAAATCTGGCATAATATCCAATTTTAGATTTTAAATATAACTGATCAGCCGACAACCCGCACCGGAATTTATCCCCTATTTTTAATTACTATTATTTTTGAGTTCGTTTTTTCTAATTCAAAAATAAAATGATACCCCCACGGCCGTTGATTATATTTGCCACAAGCTGCTTTTTTCAGCCAAAAGGAGAAGTTCCAATAAACTCCGTTTCCGCACCCGAAGAATTAGTTTAATTTTAGAAACTTTAAAGGATTTATATACAAATGCAACTTTCAGCAAAACTCGTTCAACTTCTTGCCGTACAATCAGGCACCGGTAAAAATGGTCAATGGAAAAAACAAGATATCATTGTCGAAACAGAGGGCACGTATCCCAAAAAAGTTTGTATTTCTGTTTGGGGCGATAAAATGGATCTGAGCCAATGGCAACCGGGCAATATGCTGAAAATTGATTTTGATGTAGAAAGCCGCGAATTCAATGGGCGCTGGTATACCGATATTAAAGCCTGGAAAATAGAATCCGCCGGAACTGGTTCGCAGTCCCCGATCGATAATCCTGCTACAGCGATCATCGATCCCCTTCCGATGGAAGACGATCTACCATTTTAAATATGATTTAAAATATCCGCATTCTTTTAAAACTTCTTTATAGTACCGCGTGTCCGGATATTGTTTTAATACTTTGAAACCGTCCAAGGCATTCAGGTCCACCCGCGGAAAATCGACATATTTGTCCTGATCCCGTTTATTAAAAAGATTGTTAGTATACCATTCATTGCGTTCACATTTTGCAAGCAAGTATTGGCATTTTGCTTTTTGCTCGTCTGTTTTGGCGGCTTTAAACGCCAGATTATAATATTTCACTGATAGGTCCATATTCAACAACATCGAACGATAATTTACTCCGATGGCAACGGGGGCATAATGCGTATCTCCCAATATTTTACTTTCATAAAATAAACGGGCGTTACCGTATTGACTCATGTTATAAAAAGCATTCGCCAGCAAACTCGCATTGGTCAGCACATCGTTCTCCTTCGCCACTTTATCTTCCAGTTCTTTCATTTTTTTCAGGAATGAAAGTTTGCTGTATTTTATTTTCTGTGGCGCAGCAAAATCACAATCGTGACAATCATTAATCCTGGCATTAAATGGATTTCCGGCCAAAATCATTTCACTATGTGCACCGGCCATGCCCATTTTTTCAATCGCCGCGTCCAGACTGTCTTTATATGCCAGTTGAATGGCTTCGAATTCAAAGATATCTTCCAGCTGAATAGGTGCAAGAGAAAAACAAAATTGTTCAAAAGCTGTTTTGGAAGATTTACTCAGAAATGACTTCATCAGTTGAACATGATTTGCTTCCGAATAAAAGCTGGTATGGCTAATAAAACATTCACTCTTCGCCCATTCCTGTTGCTTGCTATAATGGGAAGCAAAAGTTTCCTTCATCCATTTCATTGCTTCCCCTGTTCGGAAGACAGAGGTATCTGATTCCCCGAAACTTTTGATCCATTGCAAATCATTCAGTACCGACTGTTCGAATGGGTTATCTATGACTTTCGCGGAACTCAGCCGGTTGATAAATTTCAATAACCGTAATTGTTCCCGGGCTAGTTTTTCTGCCGGAAGGGTTTTTCCGGCAAGATCAAAATAGGGTAGCGCCTTGGAATAGGCACCATCCAATGTGTTCAAATAGCCTGCCGCCATATTCCATATCCAGGGTTTATCGGTATTACCCGCCTCGGCGATATGATCGATTAATTGTTTCAGCGAATCCTCATAGGGAGCGCCGGGATTGGGTGGCATTCCATTGTCAGCATTACCTGCATCAAATTTCTGTTCGTATTTATTTACAGCTCTCGCCAACAGCAGATCCAATTTCGGACTACCGGGATTCAGTTGATAAATTTCTCTGATGGAACGCATTTCATCAGAATAAAAAACGCCGAGCATCTGCCAGAGCGTTGACTGTTCCTCGGTATTGCTACATAAGGCAATCGTTTCTTTCCAATCTTTTTCTTCCTGCGGATG
>JAYWCS010000156.1:0-4577 GCA_043780315.1 Bacteroidota bacterium
GACATGAGCCACTTCTTCGGGCGTACCAAAACGGTTGACGGGGATGATGGCTTTCATTTCTTTTTCAGAAATATTTTCAGTCATATCCGTCTTTATAAAACCAGGAGCAACAGCATTGACCGTGATGCCGCGGCGCCCCACTTCCTGTGCTAACGCTTTCGTGGCTGCGATCACGCCGCCTTTGGCCGCAGAGTAATTGGTTTGTCCGGGTAGTCCTTTGAGACCCGAGAGCGACACCACGTTAATGATGCGGCCATATCGCTTCATCAGCATATCGTTTAGAACCGGGCGCGTCACATAGAAAAAACTATCCAGATTGGTACGCACCACGTTCTCCCATTGTTCATCCTTCATCCACATCATCAACACATCGTCTTTGATCCCGGCGTTATTCACCAGCACTTCAATATGATCTTCTGCATGATTGGTGATCCATAAACCGAGGGTGTTCGAAATATCTTCCTTATTACTCACATCGAAGGGGAGTAATTCGGCAGTTCCATTATTTTGTTGGATAACCGTCAGAGTTTGTTCAGCCTCAGTGAGATTAGTTTTGAAATTAATCAATATATGATAACCCAGCGTGCCCAGTTTGATGCTGATGGCCCTGCCGATTCCCCTGGATCCGCCAGTAACGAGTGCACATTTCATAAGGGCGTATTTTCGATGAGCCAGTTCTTGACTTTTTCCTGTTCTTCGTAGCGCGGACGGTCCTCTATAAATTTTGGGAAAATAGTTCTCAGCGAGGTATAGACCGACCGCGTTGCCGGAGAAAGTTTTTCCTGGCATTTCAGATAATCAATGGCCTGCAGAATCGTGATCGCCTGGATGGTCAGCACTTCAAAACTATTGTCGATTACTTTTTTTGTCATTAGCGCGGCATTGCAGCCCATGCTCACAATATCCTGATTGTCGTTATTGTTTGGAATGCTGTGCACATACATCGGGTATGACAGGGTTTGGTTTTCGGCAACCGTGGAAACAGCGGTGAACTGCATGCCCTGCATCCCAAAATTAAATCCCAGAACACCCAGATTGACGAAGGGTGGGAGGATTTGATTCAACTTATCATTTAATAAATAATTCAATTGTCTTTCGGAAAGCATGGAGAGCTTGGTGATCGCTATTTTAATCTTATCCATTTCCAGCGAGACATAATCGCCGTGAAAATTGCCGCCATGGAAAATATTTTTTTTCTGATGATCGATGATGGGATTGTCGTTCGCGGAATTCAATTCATCTACCAGAATATTTTCAGCATTTGCCAGGGTATCATAAACGGGCCCGAGAATCTGGGACACACAACGCAGGGAATAATATTCCTGCACTTTATCTTCAAAAATATCATATTCAATATTAGCAGGATCATAGAGGTGCTCGGACCGGCTATGAATCATTTTACTATCCTTGAGCATGCCCCGCATCATCGCGGCCACATAATTCTGACCCGCGTGATGTTTTACGATATTGAGTTCTTTGGAAAAATGATCGTCGTACGCCTCGACTATCTCATTGGTCATGGACGACAGCATCACCGACCAGGTAAGTGTTTTTTTCGCCAGGATTAAATTAATGAGGCCGATGCCCGTCATTGCCGACGTGCCGTTGATGATCGACAGGCCTTCGCGTATGCGGATATCGAGGGCTTGCAGTCCGGCTTTTTTCAAAACTACGCCGGTATCCTGCCATTTAGATTCGTACCATACTTTGCCTTCGCCGATCAGGTTCAGTCCGAGATGGGCGAGCTGAACCAGGTCGCCACTGGCGCCCACGCCGCCATGTTCATAAATGCAGGGCGTTATTTGATGATTGATGAAGGCCGCCAGCAATTCCACCAGGTTGGTATGGATGCCGGAATAAGCCTGCATCAGACTATTTAAACGGGCAACCAGAATCGCCCGGCCCAGTAAAGGGCTCAGCGTGCTACCCATGCCGGAACTGTGGCTGCGGATCAGATTATATTGTAATTGGAGGCGGTTTTCATCACTGATTTTATATTGGGCCATCGGACCGAATCCGGTGTTGATACCATAAATCAGTTTTCCGGTTGAAAAATGTTTCAGAAATTCAAAGCTGGCATCTACTTTTTCAATGGCGGCGGGATTCAGGGTTATTGGATCCTCTTTAAATACTATATCTGAGAAATCCTGAAGAGACAGTTTCCGCGATCCGATATCTACCATGATGTGGAGTAAGGTTTAGTGACACTGCGCAAAAAAAGCGAAATAACGCGATCCGGTCAAATTTATTCGTTGAGCCCGGCAGATGCGGGAAGGGTTTTAGGTTGAGGGTGAACGATGGTTCCCGGCTGCGCCTAGAACGGTTGACGGTGGTTCCCGACTGCGCCGAGAACGGTTGACGGTACACGGTTGAATGTCAACCGTCAACCTCAAACCTCAAACCTCAACCGTCAAACCGTCAACCAATAAAGGTTTACCTAAACAAGGAATCCGCCAATCCCCTATTAATAAGATAGCTCAAATAAGTGATCTGAATTTTTCCGTGTTGGTTCTTGCCGGTATCGATGGCTTTCTTCTTGGCCGAGCCATCATCGTAATCAAAGGTTACTCCCTTGGGTAGTTTGAATTCCTGGGTATTAAAACTGAATATAATTTTATCGGGTAGTCCGGTGGCTTCAAACTTCCCATAGCTGAGGGCCACTTCGTTGGTTCCACTTTCCCGAGTAGTTGTTTTCGCCTTCAGTATCAATAATCTATGGGTATCTATATAAACGGTTGCTAGAACTAATTCCGCGTTGTTATCCGTCGGCAATAGTTTGATCACCCGCACAGGAATTCCGTCTATATTGTCGGTTCCCGCATCCAGCGCCTGATACGGACTATTCACCAAACTATACAGGCTGATACTTACGGTTTCTTTCGGAACCAGGGAGATCCCTTTTTCGTTTTTGATTTTTATCTTGTCGGGCTTTTTAAAATAAATCTTCACGACGGCGTCCGGCACTTTCAGGAAAGGGATCTCAGTTTTTAATTCAGCGGAAGCCTCGTAGTCGCTTACTTTTTCGAGTTTAGCCTGAATAAGTTTCATCACCGAGCTGGCATCCTGGGCGTTTACAGAGCTCCGCATCGTTATCACGAAAAGGCCTATCAGCAGGGAAGCTTTCATCATATCGATTAGCTTAAAATATCTTTTTTATTGAAGATATAAATGGCGGAAGAAACAAAGCCAACAATGTATACCAGCAGGATCACGCTGCTCCGTCCGATAGCGCGGATATTTTCAATGGTCCCCGGAATGGCTGTTCCTCCGGCATCGACCTTACTATAGAAAAATCCTTTCCAGGCCAGCATATGAGAAGTGAATAAAAACGGTTTGATGGTCCGGTCGTACAATGGAATCTGCATCTCCGAAAGAATAGTGAAAACAATCACGATGCTGATGGTGGAAACGATCGGGCCGATTGAATTCTCTGCAAACACCGACAATAAAAAGGCCAGCGCTGCGACCGTGGTCAGGGCCAGCGTGGCAAAGGCAAAGGCTGCCAGGTATCGCCACATCACATCGTTGCTTCGAATAATTTCAAGGGCATCATTGCGGGCGATCAGTATGTCATTGGTTCCAAATAAAAGAATACTCAGCAGGAGCGAAACGAAGGCGAGCCAGATCAGCAGCAGCGCGGTATAAACAACGGCGGCCATAAATTTGGCGAGCATGAGACCTGTGCGGCTAATGGGTTTACTTGCCAGCAGCCGTAGCGTTCCCATATTGGCTTCACCTGCAATGGAATCGCCAGCCACCAGCGCAATGAGCAGCGGGATGTGTATCAATAATAAATTCAGAATAATAAAACATACGAAGTAACCATTGAGGATATTCGTGTAAGGGATTTCCAGTGAGTCTTTTAGTCCGCCGACGATGAACTCGATATATGACTGACCATCAAATTTAAGCGCGATTTGAATAATGATCACCATCGCGGCGATGGCACCGAAGCTAATATAGGTTCTCGGTTTGCGGAAAATTTTCAGTAATTCAATCTGTAAAAGCTGCCACATATTGTTTGCTCCGGGTTAAGGATAAAAAGTAAGCTTCCAGCGATGTCTTGGCCTGAAGCGATAACACATTTATTTCACGTGCCACGAGCTCCCGGTTCAACTCCGGAATCATCTCTTTTGACAGTTCAAATATCAGGGTATGAGCGGTTGTCTTCTGCAAATATTGAATCCACCCGGTTCCTTCCAGCCGGTGAGCGGCGGACAAAGGATCGGTCACGGTTGCTTCCACGATTGTCTTTGCAGGATCCATCAACGAGGATACGGTCCCTTCCACTTTTTTTTTGCCCTCGTCGATGATCAGCATTCGGGTGGAGATCTGTTCTATTTCATGCAAAAGGTGGGAGGAGACAATCACCGTTTTATTCAGGTGACGGCTCAGATGTAAAATCAGATTGCGCATATCGGCAATACCCTGCGGGTCCAGACCGTTGGTCGGTTCGTCCAATATAATGAGTCTCGGATTATGAACGAGTGCAACGGCGATGCCTAACCGCTGTTTCATGCCTTGCGAAAAAGTGCGGACCTTATCCTGCATCCGGTCGGCCAGACCTACCATTTCCA
>JAYWCS010000157.1:0-2645 GCA_043780315.1 Bacteroidota bacterium
CCATGGGTGGAGGGATAGGTAACCATCAGCCCGGCGAGTTCATTTTTATGCAGTAGCGCTTTTTCTTTCAGATCAACGATATCAATATGCCCGTCATCATCGCTTTTCACGACAACCACTTTCATGCCGGCCATTACGGCACTGGCCGGATTGGTACCATGTGCCGAAATCGGAATTAGCATAATCTGGCGGTGTTGCTGATGATGCGCCGCGTGGTAGGAACGGATGGCGAGCAGGCCCGCATATTCTCCCTGTGCACCGCTGTTGGGCTGGAGAGAAGTGGCAGTAAAACCCGTGATGGTGCTTAACCAGGTTTCCAGTTCATTAATCATTTGTTGGTATCCTTTCCATTGTGCGGGGGGCGCGAAAGGATGCATCTTACTAAAGGCTGGCCAGCTCACAGGAATGAGTTCACTGGCTGCATTTAGTTTCATGGTGCATGAACCCAACGGGATCATCGATATATTTAATGAAAGATCTTTATTTTCCAGGCTTTTGATATACCGCATCATTTCTGTTTCACTATGATGGGTATTGAAAACCGGATGGGCCATGTAATGAGAACGGCGGTTGAGGGTGACCGGTATATATTCTTCCACCTGCGCGTAATTAAACAGGGTAGATGTTTCATCCTGTTCGCTTAAGGTTGCAAAAACAGAAAGAATGTCCACCATATCGCGCTGGGTGCTTTCTTCACCAATCGAAATAGAGACCGTATTCTTTTCTCCGTAGAAAAAATTCATTTCCTGCCCTTCGGCAATCTCCCGCAGTTTTTCGGGCATCTTGATTTTAACCTGGATCGTATCGAAAAAATATTCGTGAACAATTTCAAACCCCAATTCGCGCAGACTGTCTGCCAGTGCATGCGAAAGGATACTAATTCGCGAGGCGATATCTTTTAGACCCTGTGGACCGTGATAAACGGCGTACATGGCGGCCATATTTGCGAGCAGGGCCTGGGCCGTACAGATATTGGAAGTCGCTTTTTCTCTTTTGATATGTTGTTCGCGGGTCTGCAGAGCCATGCGAAGCGCCCGGTTACCCTGCGCGTCGATGCTGATTCCGATAATTCTTCCGGGGATCGCGCGTTTAAATTCTTCCTTGGCCGCAAAGAACGCCGCGTGCGGTCCACCAAAACCAATGGGAACACCGAACCGTTGGGCCGAACCAATGGCCACGTCGGCGCCGAGTTCACCGGGCGAAGTGAGTAAAGTAAGTGCCAGCAGGTCGGTGGCCATCACCACATAGGCACCTGCCGCCTGTACCTGGCTGATAAAAGTTCTGTAATCGCGAATATTACCCCGGGCATCCGGGTACTGTACGATGGCACCGAAATACGATTCGTCGATCCGGACTTTTTGGTAGTCACCGGTAATGAGTTCAATATCCAGGGGCTCGGCACGGGTCTTGAGCAGATCTTTTGTCTGCGTGAAAATCGCTTCATCAACAAAAAACTTCGGTACACCCACTCGCGCATGATCCCTGTTTTTCTGGTTGAAGAACATGATCATCGCTTCGGCGGCCGCCGTGCCCTCATCGAGCAGGGAGGCGTTGGCGAGCGGAAGTCCGCTGAGGTCGCTCACCATGGTTTGGAAATTCAGCAGACTCTCTAAACGACCCTGTGCGATCTCCGCCTGGTAGGGAGTATACTGGGTATACCATCCGGGATTTTCAAAAACATTCCGCAGGATTACACTCGGTGTGATGGTTTCATAAAATCCCTGACCAATATAATTCTTAAAGACTTTATTCTTCTTAGCGATTTCGCGGATCAGAAGTAAATATTCTGCTTCTCCCACGGCTTCTGTCACTTCGATGGCCTTCGGGAGCCGGATCGTCGCCGGAAGGGCCTTATCAATTAATTCTTCCAAGGTTTTCACCCCAATGCTGCTGAGCATTTCACGGGTTTGCGATTCATTGGAACCAATATGTCTGCGGGTAAATTCGTTTGCCTGTTTCTCAAATAAATTCATATCAGGTATGTGTGGATCAAAAGATGTGCAAAGTTAATATGAAACGAGGAATTGTATGTTGATTATCGAATCAAAAGACCGAATACGGATTGGCGTTTTCTTCCGCTGCCCGGAGTTCCCGGCTTGTTTGACGGCTGCCGTCGTGGCTCCATCCGGGCGGCCCCAACACGTAATTCCATTTTTCCCTGCGGCTGAGTCTTTTCCGACGAAAATCTTTCACAATATCCCGCCACTCATGAAAAACAATTGTCACTGGCGTTTTGTTTTCAAGCGGTTTTGTAAGCCCATATTTTTTTTCCTGGTAGGCTTCATCCGGTAATTCCCGCTGAAAGGTTCCAAATAACTGGTCCCAGATTATCAGGAACATACCCATGTTTTTATCCAGGTATTTGGGATTCGACGCATGGTGCACCCGGTGGTGGGAGGGGGTAACCAGAATATATTCCAGCCAGCCCATCTTTCGGATCAATTCAGTATGAACAAAAATCCCCCAAATTTGCGTCGCGGAATAAATAAAAACAATATCGAGCGGACGGAAACCCAATAGAGCCAGGGGGATGAAATAAATGAAACGGTAAAGGGGCTGGAAAACCGACGAGCGGAAGCCGACAGAAAAATTCATCAGATCGGAGGAATGGTGGGTTACATGGATGGCCCAGAACAGGCGGATCT
>JAYWCS010000158.1:0-12719 GCA_043780315.1 Bacteroidota bacterium
GGCCGGCTGTCTAGGTCAATGCCGCCCGTGAATGTATTGTTTGCTACTCCCGGCAGGTGTTTGCCCTCGAAATCAACACTATTTTTTTTGAAATCGCCATAAGTGAAATGATCCAATGTGTAAGAGGCCCAGATACGCGCGCTGCTGATCAGGCCGCTGGCAGCAGGAAGTAACTGATACGACAACTGCGATTCTATTCCTTTTTGTGTGGTGGATCCTGCGTTGACGAAATAGTCGGCATTACTGGAATCTTTTCGTACAACGATCGCGTCGCGCAATTCAAAATAAAAACCAATCACTTCCAGATATAAACGTTTATTGAAAAAAGTTGATTTCATTCCGGCTTCATAACTGATACCATTCTCCGGTTGCAGATCGGTATTGATGCTACCGGTGGAAGGCAGTACCTCGGCTACCGCCGGAGGTGAAAATCCTTTGGAGACACTGACGTACAACAATAGATCGTTTGTGATTTTTTTTGCGAGCGCGAAACGGGGCGCCAGTTCATTGCCAAATGTTTTATTACGTGGCACAAATCCGGGAACGGAAATGCGACGGATACCGATAAAAGATTCGTTGTAACTGAGTCCGGCAGAAGCCTGCCATCCGTTGCCAAAAAATAAATCTGCCTGAGCAAATAGGGTGTAGGTCCAGGTTTTGATATTGTCATTTGTTTGCAGTGTATCAGGGGCGCCATTTTTATTTCCGTAATCCTGTGTCTGGAAAAATCCCCGTTGTGCTTCGCCGCCAAAATTCAGATGTAACAAGTCGCGGGTGTAATTGAAAATTGTTCGTCCGCCGAAATGCGGTTCGCTCCGGTATTCATAATTTCTGAAAGTAGGGTTTGTATAATTGGTGTAGGCTCCATAAACATTTGTTGTATTCTGAAAACCGGAACTGAAACGATAAGTATTTGTAATGGCGGCTAAAAAAGTTTTCTGATAAATCGCTGCCTGAATCTGATCGGCCGAAGGCGTGGTACCAGAAACCGGGCGGGACTGTTTCGGATTGGCATTATATTCTGTGAGCGTGAGAGCACCGGGCGTCTGGTAATAGAGATCACCATATGAAGCGTAGGTGCTGAGAGTTTGGCGATCATTATTTTTCAAAATGGATTCCCAACTCAGCATATCACGACGGAGGTTCGTATGGTCGCGATATCCGTTCGAAGTCTGATGCGAATAGCTGATGATATTGCCGGCATTTTGATCGCCCGTTCGAACCTGTCCGTTCATGTTATTGCTGTTGAACGATCCGTAATTATATTCACCGGTGAAACCAGACTGCCAGGTATCGGGGCTCGTTTTGATAAGCAAGGCACCGCCGGTCGCTGCGCCGTAAAGACTGCCTGCCGGTCCTTTAATCAGTTCCATTGAATACATATTAAAAGGAGACAATTGCGTGAGATAGGTATTTCCACCGGGATTGGTAAAAGGAACACCGTTCAGGTAGACTTTTACATTACGCACCCCAAACGGTGAACGCAGCGTACTTCCGCGGAAACTCAGTCGGTAGCTGCCCGGAGATCTCTCTTCCATGCGCACACCGGGGATGCTGTTGACAGCCTGCACGATACTCATATCGTTATACTGGTTCCATGTTTTTTGGCTGATTACACCGATCGCCGCGGGAACGTCTGCCAGCCGGCGGTTCTGCTCGTAGGCCTGAACAACCACTTCCTGTAATGTTTTTCTGTCGGCAGTATCGGCTACGCGCATACTGTCATGCTGGGCATAGGAAAATTGGGTCATCAGCAAAATCATTCCCAACAGTTGGTTTTTCATCCTATTTTTTTATTAGGCCCCAAAAATAGAACAGAATATTTTATTCTCGGGAAGATATTGACAGGCGGCTGCCGTATGGTTTAAATGTTTACCACAAAATGGTATTTTTTTCGGCTGTTCTGCATCCTACTTTGCTGCTATGGGATATCCGAAACCCATGCATATTGCGAATAGTAGGAATGAAAAATTATTTTATGAAAAAGATCGAATGGGACTTACCCGAGTCCACGGAACTCACAGAGCATGAAATGAAAACAATTGAAGGCGGTGGTCTGGCCCCTGCCTGGCTGGGCATTATCTGGAGTGCAATCAGCAATTTCGGAGATATCCGGGCAGGCTTTAGCGATGGTGCCAGCATGAAGGCCCCGCGTTATTGATTGGGTTTAAAATTTATTTTATGAATATAAATCGCAGGAAGCTGGTAAAGACAATACGATATCTGGCTATTGTCGGGATAACTTATTTTATAATAAATTATTTAGCAGTTCACCTGCCGGATTTTATTCGGTCATTTAAAAAACAGTAACAATGAAAAACACATGGAACGGAGAATTGCTGCACGGAATGCAGGAATTGTCGAAGGAAGATGCAGCAGGAATTGCAGGGGGCGAAAGTCTGTGGTACTGGGTCGGCTACGCGGCGGGCGCATTGACATATATGATTACGCATCCGACCAATAATCAAACCGGCGGCCAGAAAGCAATGAACGCTGCTTTGGGATGATCCCTATTTTGAAAAGTAATAGAGAGACTTATTCATAAGTCTCTCTATTTTAAATCCTACGGTATGTTGATGCCATTCGCCGATTTAAAAGATACCGCAGTCAGTTGGTTGCCGCGGATGCGCCGGTCCGCTTTTTTTATTTACTGGTTGGTTATTACTTTAATTGCGGCTGGTTTTTGTGCCCTTTTTCTTATTCATGTGGATATTTCCGTACGGGCACCTGGAATCATCCGGCCGCTGAATGAACGAACAGACATCCGATCAACTGTCACGGGATTCATCGACAGCCTCTATCACAAAGAAGGAGATCCCGTTCAAAAAAACAGTATCCTCGTTACGATTCGCGACCCCGCCCTGATTGGAAAAAAAAATTTGAATGAAACGGAAATGCGATTGAGAGAAGACTTTATTCATGACCTCGACCTGCTGACGGCCCGAATACCAGTTTCCGAAAAAATAATTCCACTTTTAATAAGCCCTTTATACAGGCAGCAGGCGATGCATTTTTTTGCCCGTACGAATGAAGAGCAATTAAATATATTAAAAGCCACACACGAGACGCGGATGAATACCGCGCTGGCAAAAGACAGAGTGATTTCTCCGAAAGAGTTTTATGATATCCGGATGCAACAGCAAAAAACAATTGCTGCCCTTGAATCTTCCCAAAGAGAGTGGTTTGCTTCCTGGCATGCTGATCTGGTGAAATATAAAAGCGAATGGAAAGAATTGGTTGCCCGGCAGGAGGAGCTTCAGCAATTATACAATACCTATTGTATACGTGCGCCAGTAGCTGGTTTTTTACAGGAATTAAATGGCCGATATGCAGCGGGTTCCATTCAGGCGGGAGAAATTATTTGTTCGCTGAGTCCCGGCGGAGAAATGCTGGCAGAGTGTTATGTATCTACCCGGGATATTGGTATGTTAAAACCCGGACAGACCGCTCGTTTTATGATAGACGCGTTCGACTACAACTATTTCGGAGTGGTTACCGGACAGATTAGTTCGATTGACAATGATTTTATACTCCTGGATAAAAGTCCGGTTTTTAAAGTCCGCTGCCGGTTGAATCAGGAACAGCTCAGTCTGAAAAATGGATATCATGGAAAACTGAAAAAGGGAATGCATTTTCAGGCAAGGTTCGCGGTGAAAAACAGAACGCTTTGGCAGTTATTGTATGATACGGCGGACGACTGGCTGAATCCGGCGCTTTAAATATTTTTTTACGTTTTAAATACAGAATGAAAAAGGGAATAGCGGTTAAACAGCGGGATATGACGGACTGTGGAGCGGCCTGTCTGGCATCTGTCGCGGCGTATTATGGTTTGCGCATTCCGGTGTCACGCGTTCGTCAATATGCCGGCACCGATAAGCAGGGTACCAGTTTATACGGAATGATGGAAGCGGCACAAAATCTAAATTTTCAGGTGAAGGGTGCGAAGGCAGGAGCAGCCAGTGTTTCAGGCATTCCGCTGCCGGCTGTATTTCACCAGACCTTGGAAACAGGCTTGCAACATTTCGTTGTCGTATATAAAATTAAGAAGAAACGGGTGTGGCTGATGGATCCGGGTCACGGTAAGATGATTTACCAATCCCTGGAAGCATTTAAAAAATCATGGAGCGGCGTGATTCTGATATTACTTCCAGCAGAAAATTTCAAAAGGGGCAATGAAGTGAAACCGGCTTTTGTCAGATTCTGGCAACTCATACAACCCCACCGGAGCATGATATGGCAGGCGCTGCTGGGGGCATTCATTTATACGCTGCTGGGATTGTCGATGTCGGTCTATGTCCAGAAAATAATAGATTTTGTTTTACCCGATGCGAACAAAAATCTTATGAATTCGCTGGGTCTGGCGATGATTGTCCTGCTATGTTTTCAGGTAATCATCGGGTATATGAAATCGGGTATTGCCTTACGAACGGGTCAGCAGATTGATACGCGCCTCATACTGGGATATTATCGTCACTTACTGGATCTGCCACAGCGATTTTTTGATAGTATGCGGGTGGGAGAAATTATCAGTCGGGTGACCGATGCCTTGCGCATCCGGATATTTATCAACGATGTAGCCCTCAATGTACTGGTTAATATGCTGACCATGTTGCTGAGTATAACCGCTATGTTTATGTACTACTGGAAACTCGCCATCGGCATGATTTTAACGGTACCGGTATATATTTTAATTTACTGGATCAGCAACCGGGTGAACGCCAAATGGCAGAGAAAAATGATGGAAACCAGTGCGGCACTGGAAAACCAGCTGGTGGAAAGTATACAGGGCGTGGCAACGATCCGGCGTTTTGGAGCACAGGAATATTTCAATCTGAAAACGGAAAACCGGTTTATACCCCTGATGCGTAATATTTATATTAGTAGCCGGGCGGGATTGAAAATTGCCAGTGCTACGGAATGGATCACCAGTCTTCTGACCATTTTGATTTTATGGGTCGGGAGTTATCTGGTAATTGACCAGCAATTATCTCCGGGGGAACTGTTATCATTTTATACGCTGACCGCATTTTTCACTTCTCCCGTGCAGGCAATTATTGGTGCCAACAGACCGATGCAGGATGCCCTGATTGCGGCCGACCGCCTCTTTGAAATCATCGACCTGGAAACTGAAAAAGAGCCAGGGGAATTTCAAAGCGCGGAAGTCTTTCCGGCTGGCGATATGGTTTTCCGGAACGTCCATTTTAGTTATGGACCGGGTAATGCGGTTTTCAGTGGACTGAATCTGACGATTCCCAAATTTCAGATAACGGCTATTGTCGGGGAGAGCGGTTGTGGCAAGTCCACGGTGCTTGCCCTCCTTCAGCGATTTTATCCGTTGAACAGCGGACAGATTCTGATCGGGGACATGGACATAAAATATATTTCCCCAGGGGTTTTGCGGCATCGGATTGCTGCCGTTCCACAGCATACCGATCTTTTTGAGGGAACGATTATATCTAATATTGCGTTGGGACACCCGGAGCCGGATCTGCAAAAAATATTCGATATCTGCTATCGGTTGGGCCTGCATGAATTCATTGATCAGCTGCCGGCCAGATATCAGACAATTATCAGTGAACAGGGGAATAATTTTTCCGGCGGGCAAAAACAACGGCTGGCCATCGCCCGTGCTTTATACCGGGATCCGGATATTCTGGTATTGGATGAAGCTACTTCGGCCCTGGATCCCGAAAGTGATCGTAAAGTGCAGGAAACGATTCGCTGGTTTCATGAGCGGCAAAAGACAATCCTCGTGATTGCTCACCGGCTCTCAACGGTTAAACTCTGTGATTCCATCATTTTTATAAAGGTTGGTCTGCCGGCCCAATGCGGAACCCATGAAAATCTATTAAATTCAAATGCGGAATATGCCGGCTGGTGGAACTTATATAAATCGTAATATCCGTATCGTATTACCCGAATCTATATTTTTGCGGCGCTTTCGGGATGGCTGCATACCGGGCCAGGGATCTCGAATCCTCTTTCCGCGTAACATTCTAACGCTACTTTAGGCTTTTTTTTGATTGGGAATGGGAATGGATTCTTTATTTTAGCAATATTTTCTGGCCGCTCCTTCCCCATATTATGGAGTTAGCGGTGGACTCCGATAAAATTCTTTCATGAAACCGACCAAAATACTAACCCTGTTCCTTTCTTCCCTATTCACTTTTTTACGTGTGGCCGCACAGGATAAATGGGATCTGCGTCGCTGTGTTGAATATGCCTTGTCCAATAATATTTCTATCAAGCAGGCGGATATCGATTCCCGCATGGCGAAACTAACCTACGAACAATCAAAATGGACGCAATATGGATCGGCCAGCGCAGCCACTGCCCTGGGATTGAATTTCGGACGGTCCATCAATCAGACCACCAATATTTATACTAATAGTGAAGGTCTTTCGCAGTATTATAATCTGAATGTCGGTATTACCTTGTTTAACTGGTTTGCTTTGCGACGGGCAGTTGAATCCAATAAATATAATTATCAGGCCCAGGTCGTAAATATTGATAAGATCAAAAATGATGTCACGCTCAATGTGGCAGCGGCGTATTTGTCGGCCCTTCTAGCGAAAGAACAGGTGACGCTGGCGAAAACTAAATTGCAACTCACCAGTCACCAGCTTTCTAATACCAAGCAGCTGGTGGATGCGGGCTCGGTTCCGGAATTAAATGCGGCGGAACTGGAAGTCCAGTTCGCAACGGATACGGCTTCGGTGATTACAGCCCAGGAAACCTACGATATCGACCGCCTCCAGTTGAAAGCGCTATTGAATTTGGACGCGGCGGCGGCCTTTGATCTGGATACCCCACCGATCGAAACCATTCCGGTGGAGCCAATCACTTCTTTACAACCCGATGTGGTGTATTCTATTGCCGTGGGAACTTTCCCTCAGCAAAAAATGAACGATCTGCGTATTAGTTCTGCCGTTAAAAATGTGGATTATAGCCGGGGTCGTTTGTATCCGACACTTTCTGCCTATGGTGCTCTGGGAGATAATTTTTTTAATGATCTGCGTCATATCGATATTCAACCTTATACGGGTGTTACAACCAATTACGCGCTGAATCCTCTTACGAATGTCCAGTACCCGGTCTATGTGCAAAGCGCCAACGTGGTATACAGTCATCAGCCATTTTATAAGGCGTTTACCGGCTATGGTAAT
Source organism: Bacteroidota bacterium (assembly GCA_043780315.1). Taxonomy (GTDB): domain Bacteria; phylum Bacteroidota; class Bacteroidia; order Chitinophagales; family Chitinophagaceae; genus Puia. The sequence continues at coordinate 7,167 of JAYWCS010000158.1, forward strand.
CAGCTCAGTAATAACTTCGGACAGCAAGTGGGGCTTCAGTTAAACATTCCGATTTTTAATGGCAACAGTGCCCGTACGAATTACCAAAAGGCGCAGCTGAATGTGATTACTGCTAAGCTCACGAAAGATAACGACCTGATGAATTTAAAACAGGGTGTTTATCAGGCCTATTATAATGCTATTGCATCGATGCAGAAATTTCAGGCTAACCAGAAAGCCGTTTCGGTGGCAGAAAGATCATTCGATCTGGCTACTAAACGTTATAATATTGGTATGCTGAATACCATTGATTACTTAACCAATCAGAATAATCTCTTTACTGCCCGGATCAACGTTCTCAGTGCCCAATACGATTATGTGTTCCGCGTAAAAGTGCTGGAATATTATAAGGGACTGGGCATCAAATTATAAAACACCTTTACAACAAACCTTCGTATGAATAAAAAGCTGCTCTGGATCATTGTAAGTCTTGTGGTTATTATTGTCCTTCTCGTTGTTTTAAAAAAGACAGGCGTGATCGGCAAAGAGGAAGGTATTAAAGTATCGGTCGAAAAAGTAGACAAGCGCAATATCACCGAAACCGTTACCGCCAGCGGAAAAATTTATCCGGAAATTGAAGTAAAAATGAGTTCAGATATCTCCGGTGAAATTGTAGAACTGAATGTAGCCGAAGGAGACAGTGTACGCAAAGGACAGCAGCTCGCAAAAATTTACGCAGATATTTATTCCAACCAGCGCAACCAGGCAGCGGCGCAGGTAAATCAGCAGGAAGCGATGGTGTCTAATGCCTCGGCCCAGCTCCCTGGCCTGAAAGCCAGTATGGATGCGGCTCAGGCACAATACGACCGGCAGAAAACGTTGCTTGCGCAAAAAGTTATTTCCTTATTTGAATTTGAAACCGCGACCACCACGCTGAGAACTTCGCAGGCAAACTACAATGCGGCCGAGCAGAGTGTTCATAGCAATAGGGCCGCCGTGGCGAGCGCCAAAGCCAATCTGGCGATCCAGGCAGAGAATGTAAGTCGCACCACCATCACCTCGCCGCTGAGTGGGGTGGTATCGCTGTTGAATGTGAAGAAAGGAGAACGGGTTGTCGGAAATTCCATGATGGCCGGAACCGAAATGATGCGCGTGGCCGATATGAGTAAAATTGAAGCCATCGTCGACGTCGGTGAAAATGATATTCCAAAAGTGCATCTGGGAGATTCTGCTGTGCTCGAAGTGGATGCTTTCAGCAACCGGAAGTTTAAAGGTGTGGTGACACAGATTGCGAGCAGTATTATTTCTACGGCTACTTCCACCAGTTCCGTCAACGACGTTACAAATTATAAAGTACATATCCGTTTGGACGCTTCTTCCTATCAGGATTTGATGGACCAAAAGCGACCCAAGAGCCTGGTGTTTCGTCCGGGCATGACCGCCAGTGCCGACATACAAACCAAAACCCATCATGATGTGCTGGCTGTACCGATTAATGCCGTTACCACACGCGAAAAACTGGGCACGCCAACGGCAAAAGATAATACTAAACCGGCCGATGACAATGCCGCCAGCAAGCCTTCCGTATCAGGCAACGGGGATCTGAATGAAGTGGTGTTTATTTTACAGGCAGATAAATCGGTGAAGCAGGTGAAAGTAAAAACAGATATTCAGGATATCAACAATATTGAAATTGTGACTGGATTGAAAGTCGGGGATGAAGTGGTTACAGGTCCCTATGGCACCGTTAATAAGATATTGAATAACGGAACCAAAGTGATTGTGGTTGACAAGGATAAACTTTTCGAAACGAAGAAATAATCCAACGGAGTTTTTTTCTACCAAATTCAAAGTCGATGCGTTTTGGAATGATCGGAAGCGGAAGCTGGGGAACGGCCCTGGTGAAGATTTTGACGGAAGGGAATCAACAGTCGCTGAACTGGTGGATCCGAAATCGCGAAATCATTGATCATATTAAAACGCGGAAACATAATCCGCAATATTTAAGTGCTGTTTTTTTTGATACCGACCGGCTTCAGGTGAGCAACGACCTGGAAAAAGTGATCCGGGAATCAGACTGTTTAATTGTGGCCATTCCTTCTGCTTATATTGAGGAGATTTTCGATTTGTTGCCTACCGGAATTTTTCAGGGAAAGAAAATTCTTTCGGCAGTGAAAGGCATTCTTCCGGGCAGGAATTTATTATTGAACGACTACCTCAAAGAAAAATTTCAATTTGTCACGGCAAATTATTTTACCGTGATGGGGCCATGCCATGCGGAAGAAATTGCAGCCGAAAAATTATCCTATTTAACTTTTTCCGGTTTGCATGAAACTCCGACGGCGGAAATCGCAGCTTGTTTTTCCACGACCTATTCAAATACAATTATCAACAACGATATTTATGGAGTACAGTATGCGGCGGTACTGAAAAATATTTATGCGTTGGGCGCTGGTATGGCACATGGGTTGGAGTATGGAGATAATTTTCTGAGCGTATTGATTGCCAACTGCGCCGATGAGATGGCGGTATTTTTATTGAAAGCGGGGATCAGTCATATGGAAGTCGGCATTCATGAAGCTATTTCCGAAGGGCATGAAAAGAAGAGTGCCAACTATGCAGCATCGGTTTATCTGGGCGATTTGCTGGTGACCTGTTATTCTTTATTCAGTCGAAACCGTGCATTCGGTAGCATGATCGGAAAAGGATATTCTGTACATGCGGCCAAACTGGAGCTCAATATGGTGGCCGAGGGATATAATGGCAGCCGTTGCATGTACCGAATCAATCAGCAACTGCAGGCCGATATGCCGATTGCGGAAACGATCTATCAAATTCTCTGGCAAAATATTCCTGTCCGCGAAGGCTTTAAAAAAATCGAAGGCCTGATGATATAGTGCACCAGCGTGATCATTCGAAAAATAAAGCTGAGGCGATTCCATCGGCAAAAAGTTTTCCCTGTTTGGTTAAGATCAGTTTTTTTTCCTGAAGTGCCATTTTATTTGCCCGGATATATACCGCTGCATTGTATTCCAGTAAACGTCCTTTTTCATCCCCGAAATGATCCGCCACATGTTGCAGATCAAGACCCTCGAGGGTACGGAGGGACGTCATGATGTATTCATTCAGCCTATCCTTTGGTTGTAATATTTCTTTTTCCAAACAAAGCTGCCCTTTCAGCAGCGATTCGATATAACGTGCGTTGTTGGACACATTCCACTGGCGGCTCTGCCCGTCGAACGAATGCGCCGAGGGGCCGAGACCGAGATATTTTTGTGACTGCCAGTAGGCACTATTATGTCGGCTCCTTTTGCCGGGCCGGGCAAAGCTTGAAATTTCATAATGCTCAAAACCTGCGTCTTCCAGTCGTTGAATGCCGGTGAGGAACTGGTTTGCCTGCACATCGGGTTGAATGCCGGGCGTTTTTTTCAACCGGATCATATGATAGAGCGCCGTTTTTGGTTCTACGGTTAACGCATAACAGGAAAGATGGGTCGGTTGGAGGGAAATGGCTGTTTGCAGATTTTCTTCCCATCTCGCATTCGTAAGTCCGGGTAATCCATAGATCAGGTCCAAACTGATATTTTCAAAGCCCGCGATTTTAGCATCCTGTACGCAACGGGTGGCTTGTTGCGCGTCATGGGCGCGATTCATCCACGAGAGGTCCTCTGCAAAAAACGACTGCACCCCGATACTCAAACGGTTGATGCCTGCGTTTTTCCAATCATTTAAAATCGACGCATGGATATCGTCCGGATTGGCTTCCAGCGTAATTTCAGGATCGCTATGAATTTGAAAGCGACTGTAAATTTTTTGAAGGATCTGTTGAATGGAATTAGCCGGAAGCAGCGAAGGCGTGCCACCACCGAAATAAATCGTTTCAACCGTATCCCCTTGCAGATAAGGAAAACTCAATTCAATTTCTTTCAATAAAGCGACGATAAAATCGTTCTGCAACGCAAGGGTGGTGGAGAAATGAAAATTACAATAATGGCAAGCATGTTTGCAAAAGGGAATATGGATATAGATGCCTGCCACGTATTGGCTATTTTTAGGGAATTATGAAAGTGTTCTGAGCGAATGGCGAAATTAAGACTATATGGCTTCACCGCTTTGCTGTTGCTTGCATCCTTTCTGCCGGCCCGCGCACAATATTCGCTGCATGTGCAACTAAATTCGCCCGATTCTATTTTACAATCCCCGGCACTGGGTATTCCGTCCAGCTTTAAAAACCGGGCACTCTGCACCGATTACGTTTACAAACTCACGGATGTATTACGGAAAAAGGGATTCAGTTCTGCTTCGATCGACAGTATACATTTTGACTCGGAGGCTGCCTATCTGCAGCTCTATATCGGTGAAAAATTTACCTGGGCGGCCATCCGCAACCATTCTGAAGATGACGGCATCCTCCATGCGGCGGGCTGGACAACAAAAAAACTGATTGGCAAACCCGTTTCCTACGATCAGTTGCAATTGGAAGAATTCGTGCTGCTCAATTACCTGGAAAATAACGGGTATCCCTTTGCGCGGATATCGCTCGATAGCGTGCAGATTCGGGAAGGCGCCATCGATGGAATACTGAGGGTTGAGAAAGGACCCCTGTATAAGATAGACAGCATACGGGTCATCGGTGCGGCAAAAATTTCTACCCAGTTCGTGGAAAGATACCTGGGTATTCCGGAAGGAAGTATTTACCGTAAAGACAGGCTGCTGATGATCAGCCGGCGCATACTGGAATTGCCCTTTTTACAGGAAGAAAGGCCATGGAGTGTCACGATGCTGGGCACCGGGTCGATTTTGAATTTATATCTTAAACCGAAACACAGCAGCCAGATCGATGCACTCCTGGGGCTACTTCCCAACAACGATCAGCTGCAAACGGGCAAACTGCTGGTGACCGGCTCTGCCACGGCGGTGTTGAAAAATCCATTTGGTAATGGGGAAAGTCTGGGTCTGGACTGGCAACAGCTGCAACAGAAATCTCCCCGGCTGAACCTGAATTACCAGCAGCCGTATATTTTCCATTCCGGCTATGGGGTGAATCTCGCCTTTTCACTTTACAAAAAAGATTCTACGTATATCAATACCGACGCCTTGCTGGGCATTCAGTTTAATGCGTCTTTAAACCGCAAGGCTTCTGTATTTATTCAGACCAGTGGATCCAGCGTGTTGAATATCGACACCGCTACGGTTATTGCTACCCATCAGCTTCCGCAGATCGCCGACGTGAGTTCCCTTAATCTGGGTGCTACCTATGAATTCAATAACACCAACTACCGTTTTAATGCCGTTCGTGGAAATGAATTCTATCTTATCGGCTCGGCAGGAACAAAGAAAATCCGGCCGAATCAGGAGATACATCAACTCAAGGATCCAAACGATTCCTCGTTTGATTTCGGTGCGCTGTATGATTCTGTTAAACTATCTTCCTATCAGTTTCGGTTGAATATTGCCGGCGCCCATTATTTTCAAATGAGTCATGCCTCCACCATCAGGCTGGGGCTGAATGTCGCCTGGTATGAGAGCCCGAAAATATACCGTAATGAATTGTTCCAAATCGGCGGATATCGG
>JAYWCS010000159.1:0-3319 GCA_043780315.1 Bacteroidota bacterium
GCCGGTTCGTGGTCAGCGTACACGTACGAACAGCCGTACGAGAAAAGGTAAACGGAGAACTGTTGCCGGCAAGAAGAAGGCGCCTAAAAAGTAAAGTAACTGCAAGTACGGGGGTGTACGGGCAGGATTGATTCGCACTCAGCACGGCTGAGGTTTTTTATAACCAGATTACCTATATTCAGAAAATGGCAAAAGCTCAACAACAGACAACCAGCGCCAAAGCGGCATCAAAAAAAAGAGTTGTTAAGGTAGATGCTTACGGAGATGCACACATCTCGGCAAGTTTCAACAATATCATCATCAGTATCACCAATAAGAACGGACAGCTCATTTCATGGAGCAGCGCCGGAAAGATGGGATTCAAAGGTTCAAAGAAAAATACACCGTATGCTGCACAGATGGCTTCTGCCGATGCAGCAAAAACAGCTCTTGATGCAGGTTTGAAAAGAGTGGATGTATATGTAAAAGGACCCGGCTCCGGAAGAGAGAGTTCCATTCGTTCCCTGGCGAACAACGGAATCGAAGTAGTGATGATTAAAGACGTTACCCCGTTACCGCATAATGGTTGCCGTCCGCCAAAGAAAAGAAGAGTTTAATCTAGTTTGATCGCGGCATTGCCGGGACCAGAGGCATCAATTTTATAACAAGCTGGGCAGGATTTCATTTTAAGATTTTTTATAATCTTGTCCGGGTACTCAAAAATCTAACATTAATTATGGCACGTTACACCGGTCCGAAGACAAAAATCTGTCGCAAGTTCGGAGAACCAATCTTAGGAAATGGCAAATGGCTGACCAAAACGAGTAATCCTCCGGGTCAGCATGGCGGTACAAAAAAACGCAAGCAGCCAGGAGAATACGCACTTCAGTTGAAAGAAAAACAAAAAGCGAAATACACGTACGGTTTGCTCGAAAGGCAGTTCCGCAAAACTTTTGACGAAGCTGCCCGTAAAAAAGGCGTTACGGGTGAAAACCTGATTCGTTTGCTGGAATCCAGATTGGACAATACGGTTTACCGTTTAGGTATCGCCATCTCCAGGCCCGGCGCACGGCAGCTGGTTTCCCACAAACATATTACCGTAAACGGGGAAGTGGTGAATGTACCTTCTTATCAGTTGAAACCGGGAGACAGCATTGGTCTAAAAGCTTCATCCCAGAGTAATGCCGGTATCACGAGCGCTGCCCGTGGAAAGAATAATAAAATCAACTGGCTCGACTGGAATGAAACAGAAATGAAAGGAAGTTTCATCGCATTTCCGGAAAGAGAAAGTATTCCTGAAAATATTAAGGAACAACTGATCGTGGAACTGTACAGTAAATAATCGCATCGCATTCTATCATTCGTTAAATCGAAAATTTAAATATGGCCATTTTAAATTTCCAGAAACCAGACAAAATCATACTCCAGAAGGCAACCGATTTCGAAGCACAATTCGAATTCAAGCCGCTGGAACCAGGTTATGGTGTTACGATCGGGAATGCCCTTCGCCGGGTATTGCTAAATTCTTTGGAAGGTTATGCGATCATCGGTGTAAAAATTGAAGGTGCTGACCACGAATTCGCAACGCTGAAAGGTGTTACGGAAGATGTGGTGGAAATCATCCTGAATTTAAAGCAGGTACGTTTCAAAAAGAAGGTTGACCATGAGGTGGCTCAGGAAAAAATCACGCTGAGTTTGAAAAATAAAACCGAATTCACGGCCGCAACCATCGGGGATGTTTTGCCGAGCTTTGAAGTCATGAATCCGGGACTGCTCATTTGTACCATGGACGCATCTGCCCGGGTAGATATTGAGATCACCATTGGCAAGGGCCGTGGTTACGTTCCCGCAGAAGATAACAAACCTAAAGATGCCCCATTCGGGTACATCCCAACGGATGCTATTTTCACGCCGATTAAAAATGTGCGGTATTCTATTGAGAATACGCGTGTGGAACAGCGTACGGATTTTGAAAAACTGCTGATGGAAGTTTCAACTGATGGTACTATCCATCCGGAAGAAGCCGTAAAACAGGCATCCCGTATTCTGATTCAGCATTTGATGATCATCACCGACGAGAACATCACTTTCGATAATAAAGAAGAAAAGAAAGAGGATCTGGTAGACGAACAAACGCTTCAGTTACGTAAAGTGCTGAAAACGCCCCTTGAAGATCTGGACCTTTCGGTAAGAGCTTTTAACTGTCTCAAAGCAGCTAAAATCAACAGTCTGAGCGAGCTGGTTACCTACGAACAGGAAGACCTCATGAAATTCCGTAATTTTGGTCAGAAGTCTTTGGCAGAAATCGAACAGGTTTTACATGAAAGAGGACTTTACTTCGGAATGGACCTGACGAAGCTGAAACTGGACGACGAGTAATAATCCAGTGAGGAAGTAGGGAAGTGTAGGAGTGTGAAAATATCCCAATTCACATTTCCCCACTTTCCAACTCTCTCACTTTTCATAACCCCCTGTAATTCCTGACACGGTACAGGGTTTAAAATAACAGTCATGCGTCACGGAGACAAAATCAACAACCTCAGCAGAACCGCTTCTCACCGGAGGGCATTGCTTAGCAACCTCGCCAGTCAGCTCATTGCGCACAAAAGGATTGTAACCACCTTAGCGAAAGCCAAGGCACTCAGAACCTATGTGGAACCGCTGATTACCAAAGCAAAAGAAAACACCACGCACCAACGCAGGGTTGTATTTAGTTATCTGCAGGATAAAGAAGCGATTACTGAATTATTCGGAACGGTGGCAACAAAAATTGCAGGCCGCCCCGGAGGTTATACGCGTATCATCAAACTCGGACAAAGGGCCGGGGATGCCGCTGAAACGGCCATGATTGAATTGGTTGATTTCAATGAAATCTACGGCAAAGGAAAGGGTGAAGTCAAGGAAACCGGAAAGAGAACACGTCGTGCAGGTGGTAAAAAGAAAGCCGAAACGGTTCCCGCAGTGGTTGTTGAGAAACCAGCAATTGCCGATAAACCAGCTGAACCGAAAGAAGAAAAAACGCCTGAATAAATTGAATTCAGCATTTAATATAAAAAAGCATTCCGGTTTAATCGGGATGCTTTTTTTATTTAATCCGACGAACGATCTGACAAATCATTTTCACATTTCCACATTGTCCTATTTACCCGGTAAATATCTTTTCTTTGCAAAATTATTCTAGAACATGGCAACAACCCCCATTCAGCGCCCGGCAGTACTTGTTTTAAAGGATGGCACTGTTCACTACGGACAGGCTTACGGTCAGATCGGAACGACTTCCGGCGAGATTTGTTTTAATACCGGTATGACAGGATATCAGGAAGTATTTACCGACCCGAGT